>JAFRLN010000033.1 GCA_017431175.1 Mogibacterium sp. | reverse complement strand
GTTGTCGTACCAAGCTACTACTCTTACCTCGAAGATGTGTGTTCCGCACTGCTGTGCGAGTGTCTGTGTTGCGTCGAAGAGTGAACCATAGCTCATTCCGATCACGTCGCTGGATACGATCTCTTCTTCTGTGTAGCCGTAGGACTCTGTCACTGCTGCCTTCATGGCCTCATTGATGCCCTCTACGGATACTGTGTCTGTCATATCCTTGAGTGTTGCGTCGAGGATCGTGATGGAGCCTGATGGTACAGGTACTCTCTGCGCGGATCCGATCAGCTTGCCTGACAGTTCCGGGATTACCAGTCCGATCGCCTTTGCTGCGCCTGTGCTGTTAGGTACGATGTTGATCGCTCCCGCTCTTGCTCTTCTCAGGTCGCCCTTTCTGTGCGGTCCGTCGAGGATCATCTGGTCGCCTGTGTATGCGTGGATCGTTGTCATGAATCCTGTTCTCAGCTCTCTGTAGTCTGCCAGTGCCTTTGCCATTGGTGCCAGGCAGTTGGTTGTGCAGGATGCGCCGGATACGATCGTATCTTCCTTGGTCAGTGTCTCGTGGTTGGTTCCGTATACGATGGTCGGAAGGTCATTGCCTGCTGGTGCGGAGATCAGGACCTTCTTAGCGCCGGCATCGATATGTGCCTGGCTCTTTGCCTTCGATGTATAGAAACCTGTGCACTCGAGTACGACGTCGATTCCGAGCTCGCCCCATGGGAGCTTGCTTGCGTCTGCCTCTGCATATACAGGGAACAGCTTGCCGTCTACGATAATGCCGTTCTCAGCTTCTTCTACTTCAGCGTCGAACTTCTTCTGTACGCTGTCGTTTCTCAGAAGATATGCCAGCATGTGCGGGCTTGTCAGGTCGTTGATCGCTACGATCTCGATATCCTCTTCCTTGTAAAGCTTTCTGAATGAGAGTCTTCCGATACGTCCGAATCCGTTGATAGCTACCTTCATAATAATCTCCTTTCACGTTTTGAGTGATCTCATTTTAAATCTTAAGAAACAACTACCAATTTACTGCTTCTATCGCAGCTTTTTCTACTTCCAGCGCTTCCGAATATCTGCTTATGAAAGTCTCAAATCCTTCCACTTCCGCAGGATCAGGTTCTACTGCGTCCCCTGCCAGACTGCAGAATACTCTGTTATCAAGATATTCTTCCAGCTTTCCATCTCTTTTTCCATCTGCCAGATAAGCTGCCAGAAGCGCTATACCCCATGCGCCGCCTTCAGACGCAGTTTCCATTACTGTGACCGGGGTATTGACTGAAGCTGCAAGATAGCGCTGCATCACGAGAGGTGTCTTGAAAAGCCCTCCATGTCCCATGATGCGGTCAAGCTTAACACCTTCATCCTTGAGAAGAATGTCCATCCCCAACTTGACCGCGCCAAGGGATGTATAGAGGTTAACCCTGAAGAAATTCGCAAGGTTGAAGACACTATCAGGTGTTCTGACGAAAAGCGGCCTTCCCTCGTTTATAAAAGTAATATTTTCTCCCGAATAATACCCGTATGCCATCAGACCTCCGCAGTCAGGATCACCATTCAGCGAGTTGGTATATAGTTTTCCGAACAGCTCTCCCATATCTGCTTCAATTCCCATGAGCTCACAGAATTCAGCAAAAATACGCACCCATGCGTTCAGATCTGTCGTTCCGTTATTGGCATGCGACATTGCGCAAGGGAATCCGGAAGGCGTTGTTACCATGTCGATCTCACGGTGCAGCTTGCTCAGCCTTCTTTCGAGAACTACCATGGCAAATGTGCTTGTACCGGCAGAGAGGTTTCCTGTCCTCGGAGCAACTGAGTTCGTCGCTGTCATTCCGGTTCCCGCATCTCCTTCCGGAGGGCACATCGGAATACCGGCCTCGAGATCTCCATCCCTGTCAAGGAGCGCTGCCCCTGCTTCCGTAAGATGACCTGCATCATCCCCTGCAGCAAGCACTGCCGGGAAAACATCTCTGAGGTTCAGCGAAGACCCTTTGCTCCTGATCAGCTCGTCGAACTGTCTGACCATTCCTTCGTCATAGTCGATCCTGTCAGAATCAATCGGGAACATACCGGCTGCGTCTCCTACGCCGATGACTTTCCGGCCTGTGAGCAGGTAGTGCATGTACGCTGCCAGAGTAAACACGGATGCTATCTTCTCTACATGCTCTTCTCCGTCAAGCATTCTCTGATACATGTGCGCGACTGACCAGCGAAGCGGTATATTGAAGTCGAAAAGTTCTGTGAGTTCATCTGCGGCTTCCGTTGTGTTCGTGTTACGCCATGTCTGGAATCTTGCAAGCTGCGTATCGTTTTCATCCAGCGCTATATATCCGTGCATCATAGCACTGACTCCGGCTGCTCCCAGAGTTCTGACAGTAACTCCGTACTTGTCCCGGACCTCTTTCTTAAGCGACGCGTAGCATGATCTCATTCCTTCTACGGCATCAGCGAGATCATATGTCCAGACTCCGTCTATGAATCTGTTCTCCCATTCGTGAGCTCCGGAAGCGGGAACATTCCCGTCATAGTCTATCAGGACTCCTTTGATGCGCGTGGATCCGAATTCCATACCAAGCGCAGTTCTTCCCTGTTTGATCAAATCAGCTGCATTCATATTTTTCAGTCCTCCTATGTAAACAGATACTTCCTGAGAGCTGCTCTGACCGCTCCCGGGCCCATGAGCATATCTTTAACCATTTCTTCTATTTTATTGCCTATACCTGCCGCATACAGATCAGAACCGAAGACCCTTTCGTTAGCCAAGAGTGGTCTCAGCTTGCTTCCGAGACTATCAGGATCACCGGGCGCCATACCGCTGAGCATAGATGTGAGCTCCGGCAGCATCGGATCAGGCGACAGTTCCATAGGCTTTCCGCTATCGTCAACTGCCGTCAGATATCTGACCCATCCTGCGATAGCAAGAGGTATCGCTGTCAGCCCGGAAGCGTCACCATCTCTTGCTGTGTATGCTTTGATCGTCTCACCGAATCTGATCCCGACCATCTGAGAGATGTCGACTGCGATTCTTGCACTGGTATCACCGAGATAAACATTCGGGAATCTTTCCGTCATCAGTTCATCCAGAAATGCCTGCGGCGATATTATCCCGGGGTCTTCTACGACCGGAAGGCCTTCTGTATACCCGATCCGGTGCGCAAGCTCTGATAATTCCCTGTCTGCCATAGCATCTGCAAACATCTCGTATCCGAGCATTCTGGCAAATGTGCACACCGCTGTGTGTATCGGGTTAAGACATACAGTTACTTTCATCCTTTCAGACTTATTCACCGTATCCCGGTCAGTCATGTAGACTCCGGCTTTCTCCAGAGGAGGTCTTCCGTTAGGAAATGAGTCTTCCACTACCAGATACTCCGGTCCTTCCGCATTCGCAAAAGGCGCGATATATGTCTTCTTCGAAGTCACGATAATATCCATATCCTCGACACCTGCCTCAGCCAGCATTCTGCTGATGCTCTCCCCCGGGCGCGGAGTTATCTTGTCTATCATCGTCCACGGAAAGCTTACGCGAGACTCATCCTCCAGATATTCAATAAATCCTGTATCAGTAAACCCTTTTTTTCTCCAGCATCCGGCAATCTCTGTTACAGATGCCTTCAGCTTCTCTCCATTGTGTGATACGTTATCCATAGATACAAAAGCTATCGGATCCCCCCCTGCCTTGTATCTCTCATAAAGGAGCGATGTGACTGTCCCCATAGCGCCGGACACTTTACCGGGTCCGTTTTTCAGATCTTCCAGCACATATGGCAGATAATTCCCTTCAGAATCTCTGAGTGCATATCCCTTCTCGGTGATAGTGAATGATACCATCTGGAGCGAAGGACTGATGAAGATCTCTTTCATCCTGTTCCACGCTGACTGATCCATTACTGTTGCTTTGACCGCTTCTGTCAGTGAGCCGAGAATACGCTTATCCTGTCTGCCGTCCGCGTGCAGCGTAACAGCCAGAACAAGATTGTCAAAGGGATCGTAGATCCGGTCAACGACATCAAAGTCAAAAGTCTCCGCACATGTGATGCCCCTATCTGTATATCCATCTGCAAGAAGCCTGTCAGCGATCCCTCCGATAAAGATCCTGAAGATATTTCCTATGCCAAAATGCACCCATACAGGGGCTTCTCTGGTTGCAGCTGCTGTCTCAGCCGGATCATATGCCGGCAGCGTAAAATCTGCCTTTTCCCATTCTGCTCTGTCTCTGATACCTTCGTAAGTCAGTTTCATCGTAAGTCTCCTCCCGATCAGATTTCAGACGGATCGACATCGATCAGGACTTTCATCGTAGTCTCACGGTTATTGTCTATGTATTCATAAGCTTTCTTGTAGTCCTCGAACGCAAACTTCGCGCTCTGGAGAGGCTCAAGCTGCACCTTGCCTTCTTCAACAAGCTTTATAGCATCAACATAATCTTCGTGCCTGTACATCATCGATGTATTGAGATCAAGTTCAGAGTCATTGAGCTTGGCAAGATCCACGTTCGCCTTTTTCCCGAAAACTGCCACGAGTATTATGACGCTGCCCTTACGCGCGTTCTGAATGGCCTGATCCATTGTAATATCCGAGCCTGCGCACTCATAGATAACATCGGCTTTGTCAGGACCATATGCCGCCTGGAGTTCCTCAGCATAATCCTTCCTGAGCGTATTGACCGCATAGTCTGCCCCAAGGCTTCTTGCCAGCTCAAGTCTCGTATCAGAAATATCAGTAGCGAACACGCTGGCTGCGCCGAGTGCTTTAAGTGACTGGATCAGGAGGATCCCTATCGGACCGCACCCCAGAACTACTGCATTAGCGCCCTTGAGATCAGAAAATCTCTTGGCTGCATGTACAGTAACTGCCAGCGGCTCGATCATCGCGCCCTCGGAATATGTCAGTCCGTCAGGTAATGCTGTAACATTGAGCGAAGGTGCGGCGAAGTATTCGCTTGCTGCTCCTGTTGCCTGGAAGCCCATGACCTTCAGCTGCTCACAGCAGTTGTATTTCCCATGCCTGCAAGGCCAGCATTCACCGCATCTGATCTGCGGCTCAAGAGTGACCTTCTGGCCTATATTAAGATCTTTAACGTCCTCCCCAAGAGCCACTATCTCTCCGGAGACCTCGTGACCCTGTGTTACCGGGTAAGGAGTGTACGGATGCGAACCATGATATACATGTATATCGCTTCCGCATATACCGATCTTCTTGATCCTGATAAGCACCTGATCCGGTCCCGGCTGAGGTACAGGTACCTCTCTGAATGTAATTTTTCCCGGCTCTGTCATGAGCTGCTGTATCATTGTGTGTGTCATCGGTGCCCTCATTTCTTATACCTGTTCTCAAGTTCTTCTATAATTCTTCTGCCCGCAGGATAATATGATATGAGTTCATCGAGAAAAGCATCGCACCACAGGCTCATTCTCTCTTCTTCACCTGCGGCCAGGGCAAATCCCCGTGATGCCATCCATATATCCTCGCAGGCCTTTTCCCTCTTTTCAGCATCAGAAGCTTTTTTGAGTCCCAGTAACTTGCTTCCGTAGTTAACGCCGTTACAGGTGGACAGATACCGCCTGGCGGTATTACGGTATTCCTGATAAAGGATCTCCTTTTCCATCTCGCTGAGTTCACCCGGATTTTCAAGATGAAGGTCCTCCAGTGTCCCTTTCACTTCATTGCTTATCGCTCTTTTAAGCAGCTTTCTTTTTCTGAAAATCCCCGGAAGATATACCGCCTTCCACAGCCAGTTGTCTACTCTTCTGTCCGGATCCTTCTTGTCCTGATAGCGTTCACGATACAGTTTCCTGCAGAATTCTTCTGTTTCAGAGTCCAGGTCTGACAGTTCTTCAAAATAAAGCCTGCGGTCCCGTGGACTCAATATCTCAAAGTATCTCCCGAATGTTTTTTCTGTTGATCTCATGGCTGCTCCGTTTTCTGCTGACAAAAGGCCCCTCCCCATACCATGGGAACGGGGCCTTTCTCAGTAGGAAATATGAGGAAAAGTAATAGCTTTTATACTGTCTGGCGTTTCTTGGATAAGCAGTCAATACCTACTGCGATAGCAAGTACTATACCCTTGACTACCATCTGTGTATATTCACTGACATCCATCAGGATCATTCCGTTAGTCAGAGATCCTATGATCAATACACCGGCAACTACACCGGACATGCGGCCTACACCACCGTTTACGGAGACTCCGCCGAGTACAACGCATGTGATAACGTCGAACTCAAGTCCCTTACCTACTGTACTCTGAGCAGATCCGGATCTGGACAGAAGTACGATTCCTGCAAGACCTGCGAACAGACCTGAAAGAGCGTAGATCAGATATTTTACTCTGTTGACTCTGATTCCCGAGAGTTCCGCAGCTTCTTCATTTCCGCCTATAGCGTAGAAGTAACGGCCGAAATATGTCTTGTTCAGAATGAAACTGCCTACAGCAAAGCACAGGATCATAATGATCGCGCAGATCGGAATCGGGCCGAGTGACCAGCGTCCGAAGAGTCCGAAGTTGGAATCAAATCCCGCTATAGGACGTCCTCCGGAGATCAGGTATGCTACGCCCTCGAAGATCGTCTGAGTAGCAAATGTCGCTATCAGAGCCGGGATGCCGATGGAAGCTACCATCGCGCCGTTGAGCACACCTATAAGAGTAGCCATGATCAGCGCTGCGAATACCGCGACCCACATATTCATGCCTGCATTTACCATGAGGAACGCGCAGACTACGTTGACGAGAGTGATGATCGAACCTATCGAAAGGTCGATGCCTGCAATCAGGATTACGAAAGTCATTCCGATGGAAGCGATTCCGTAGTATGAGACCTGTCTGGCAATGTTTACGATATTACTGCCTGTTACAAATGTTCCGCCGCTCGCGATGGCGAAAATGATTACCTCTATGATGAATACGATCCAGATCGCATTCGATTTTATTAAATTATTTCCTTTAAGATTTTTCATATCAGGATGCCTCCTTACCGCCTGCATTATCCGCATTATCCACGATCGCCGATGCGAGAGTCATGATCGTATCAGCATTGAATTCTTCTTTCTGAAGTTCACCTGTCATCTGATGTTCTGCCAGAACGATGATCCTGTCAGACATTCCTATCAGCTCCTCCATCTCGGATGAGATCATGAGCACGCTGTGTCCGGACTCTACCAGGTCATTGATCAGTTTGTAGATCTCGTACTTAGCGCCGACATCTAAACCTCTGGTCGGTTCATCGAATATGATCAGCTGCGATTTTGCCGCCAGCCACTTGCCGAGGATAACCTTTTGCTGGTTACCTCCGGAAAGATTCCTTACAAGCTGATTGACGCTTGGGCATTTGATCTGTATTTCTTTGCGGTATTTTTCAGCGTTTGCTTTCTCAGTCGAAGCATCTATAACACTCGCTTTGGAAATACGCTCATAGATAGGCATATTGATGTTATTCTTGATTGAGTTCGTCAGAAGCGCTCCGTGGCGTTTACGGTCTTCCGGAACGAGAGCGATACCAAGATCGATCGCTTCTCTAGGCGATTTCGGATTGATCTCTTTGCCGTTGAGCAGGATCTGTCCTGAAGTCTTGGCTTTGGCTCCGAAAATTACTTCCGCAAGCTCAGTACGTCCGGCGCCTACGAGTCCGCCCAGTCCCAGGACTTCGCCGGCATGGATCTTGAGGCTCATATCCTCGTCTCCGTTGCCGTACACATTCTTAAGCTCAAGAACTACCTTACTCTTATCGATACAAGGCTTTCTCGGCGGGAACTGCTGCGTCATCTCACGTCCTACCATCAGCTTGATGAGTTCATCTACTGTAGCTTTAGGGGTGATGAGAGTATCTACATACTCACCGTCTCTGATTACTTCTATACGGTCTGACAGACGGAATATCTCTTCAAGCCTGTGAGAAATGTATATGATAGAAACACCCTTCTCGCGGAGAAGTTCCACGACTTTGAACATGTTCTCTACTTCATTGGTCGTAAGCGGCGCACTCGGCTCATCCATGATAAGAACCTGCGCGTTCTGCTGTATCGCCTTGGCGATCTCGATCATCTGCTGATAACCTACAGACAGATTCTTGACGAGCTCTCTCGGATCGATTTTGATCTGCAGCTGGTCAAAAGCTTTTGCGGCTTCCTCCACCATTGCCTTTTTGTCGATCACCATGCCCTTGCGGATAGGTCTGCCGAGGAAAAGGTTCTCAGCTGCGGAAAGCTCTCCTACGTTATTGAATTCCTGATAAATGATAGCTATACCATTTTCCGCTGCAAGCTGCGGAGTCATACTGTCAAATTCTTTGCCGTTTATCTTGATTTTCCCGGATGTCGGAACTACAGCGCCTGAGCAGCATTTGATAAGAGTGGATTTTCCTGCTCCGTTTTCGCCTATGAGTCCGAGGACCTCGCCTCTTCTGAGCTGAAGAGTAACATCCTTAAGAGCTATTACACCCGGATATTCCTTGCGGATGTGTTCCAATTCCAGAACGAATTCTTCACTCATGCAGTTACCTCCTGTACTTTGCTGAAGGGATGTCCCCTTTTCGGGGACATCCTGCTGTTTTGATGAATGAATGATGGGGATTTTACTTCATTCCTGCGCTGATTGCTTCAACGTTGTCAGCTGTGATCGGAGCTACGCCGCGGAATACATTCTGCTGCTCAAGAGTCTCGCTCAGAATGAATGCGAACATTGCTGCGCATGCGTTTGCTGTATCCTCGTCAGAACCTTCGAATCCGATGATTCCCTTAGCCGGATAGGTAGGATCTGCGAGCTGCTGGAGCTGCTGCTTAGTAACGTCTGTTGTGAATACGCCCATATCCTCAGGGATCTTGCCGCCTGTGTGGATCTGGAGAGCCTCGTCAGCACCGATCATAGCGCCTGCGCCGATACCGGTAACGACCTTGCAGTCAGGATTCTTCTGGAGAATTGTCTCCATTGCTGTCTGAGCAGCGTTAGCATCGATAGCTGCCTGGTTAGCAACGACTTCGTACTTGCCGCTTGCGACTTCCTCAAGGCCCTGCATGATTCCCTCTTCTCTCTCGAGGAGGATCGTTGTCTGAGGATATCCGATAACTGTTACCTGTGCCTGATTGTCTGCGCTGTAGTGCTCATTGATGAACTCACCGCACAGTTTTCCGATAGCGATACCGAGATCAGTGTTGTTCAGGATCCAGTTGCCGTCAGTGTTGGTCATAGGGTCATCCCAGCACATAACCTTGATGCCTGCGTCACGTGCTTCCTTGCATGTGTCTTCTACAGCTGCCGCGTCAGATGGGTGTACCATGATGAGGTCACACTTTGAGGAAACGAAGTTTTCGATCTGGCCGATCTGTGTAGCGGAACTGTCGTCACATGCTACGATTGTTACGTTAGCGCCGTTCGCTTCGAGTACTTCCTGAAGAGCTGTCATTACGCCTGCCCAGTAAGCATTCTCAAGTGACTGGATAGTGATACCGATCTTCTTTCCGTCCAGTACGGAGAGGTCTGCCTCAGCATAGAACTCCGGACTTGCCTGGATTCCTTCGGTTGCAGCAGTATCTGTTGCCTCTGTAGGTGCGCTGCCCTCTTCTGCGGCTTCTCCGTCACTTCCCTTGTTTACGCATCCTGTGAAGAGTGCGAGTACCATAGCGAATACACACAGGATAGCTAAGAAACGTCTTTTCATGGTTAATCTCCTTTCAATTAAGTTCTTTCTTCATATTTGGGGATTTTGCTTTTTTTAATAAACGCTGCCTTGAGCGTGAATTAACTTGCCTAGAAGCAGGTAAATGCTCCGTCTATTGTGAAATCTGCGCCTGTAGTGAAAGTTGATGTATCTCCGGCAAGGTATACGCAGATTGACTCAAGCTCCTCCGGCTTTCCGAGTCTTCCGGTAGGTGCCATCGCGTTCCACTTTTCGATCAGTGGCTGAAGTGTCGGTGATGACAGCGTAAGGTCGGTTCCTATGTAACCCGGGCTGATGCTGTTGACTCTGACGCCTCTCTTAGCCCATTCGATCGCAAGTGACTTAGTCAGCTGTATAACGCCTGCCTTCGATGCATTGTACGCACACTGCGGCTGCGGTACATTTACGATATGCGCTGACATAGAAGCTGTGTTGATGATCGAGCCGCCGCCGTTAGCAAGCATATACTTTCCGGCTATCGTGTCGGTAAGGAATACGCTGTTCAGATTGACATCGATATTCTTTTTCCACTGTGCGTATGTCATCTCATCAGCAGGTGCGTTTATGCAGATGCCTGCATTGGCGTGGCAGAAGTCGAGACCTCCGAGTCCCTCAACCACAGCCTCAACCATTGCTTTAACTTCTTCTTCGCTAGTTACATCGCATTTCAGAGCAATTACTTTTCGTCCTGTAGCTGCTGCGATCTCAGCAGCTGTCTGTTCTGCAGTCTCAAGGTCCATGTCAACGATCGCGACATCCGCGCCTGCTTCAGCAAAAGCTCTCGCAGTGCATTTTCCTATACCGCGCGCAGCTCCGGTGACAAAACCTTTCTTTCCGTCAAGTCTCATTCTTTCTACGATACCCATGTCGATCTCCTTGATTCCTCATTTCCTAAGCTATTTTTTAAATTAATTTTGTAAAATGTATTTACAAATTTAAAATACACTAAGTTATAGGTTTTGTCAATACTCCGTTAATTAATTAACCGCATTTTGTAAAATTATTTTATGAAATAAGGTGATCAATTTTGTTTTTATTCTGTTACAATAGAATAAAAGTTATCGTTGGGGGGTGAGATTAAAAATGACTGACAAAATAACACCGAATGCTATTCGCAAAAACAACAGAAAACAGATATACGATTTTATTTATTCAGCAGGAAAGGTTTCTCAGAATGATATAGCGTCTATCCTCCGGCTCAGCCGCCCTACTGTCGCTACTAACATCTCTGAGCTGGAAGAAGACGGTCTTATATTCAGGGACGGACAGCAGGACTCTGATCAGATTGGACGCAAGGCGACTGTCTACTCAGTAACACCTGATTATCGTATCGCTGTCGGGGTTGAGCTTACCGGCCGGCACGCAAAGATCATTGCCGTGGATCTCTACGGTCATAAAATCAAACGTGTGGTTAACGATATTCGATATGTCAATAATGACAGCTACTACCGGAAAGTCTGTGATATGATCCTGGAATTCATTGGATCCCTGGAAATGTCCGAAGAGCAGATCCTCGGTATCGGAATCGCTATGCAAGGTCTCGTCTCTCCTGACGGGAACAGCATAATCTACGGAGAGATCATGAAATGCACAGGTCTCAGTATCGACGTCTTCAGAGAGCGCCTTCCTTATAAGTGCACTTTCATACACGATCCGGAAGGCGCTGCACTGTCTGAGCTGTGGGTATCTCCGGAACTGATCAGTGCTATATATCTGTCGCTGAGTGAGCACCTTGGCGGAGCGCTGATCCTTGACCGCAATGTAGTCAGAGGCAAGAGCGGACACTCCGCGACATTTGAGCATATTCAGTTCGATCCTCATGGCACAAAATGTTACTGCGGAAAGACAGGCTGTTTTGAAACTGTTTTATCCATGCACGCACTGATTGGTGAAGAAAACGAAGAAAAGTTCTTCTCTATGGCACGCAAGGCAGATACACCGGAATCAGAGAAATGGGGTTCATATCTGAACATACTCGGCTCACTGATCGGCGCTGTCCACCTTGTCAATGATGTGGACTTTATCCTCGGAGGTCATCTGGCACCATACTTCACAGAAGAAGATCTCCGTGTTTTGTATGACGTTGTAAGAAAGGGCTGTCCGTTCGAAGAGCCGGATGATTTTATTCATATCAGCAAGATGCCTTCACACAATATCAATGTCGGGGCTGCCCTTCCGTTCATCAAGGAATTCCTCGACAGTGCGGACGCTCTGACCGGTTCCAGAAAATAAGCAATCTATATAAAAATGACAGTATGGTAATTACCAGGGAGGGACTGAAAGATGGCAGGATTAAATGACGCATTGCAGGATTTAGTAATTAAAAAAATGACCGGTGCTATTCTTCCGGGCAACAGCACAGTCGAATTCCGGGAATTCGATATCCCGGAGCCGGGATACGGAGAAGTCCTGGTTGCAACCAGAGCGAGCACTATATGCGGATCAGATATCCGTGCTATCTATCGTGAGCATGTCGGAAAAGGCCCCGAAGGGTACACTCCGGGTATGGTTGCGGGCCATGAGCCTTGCGGCGTTATCGCCAAAGCCGGTCCCGGATGCAGACAGTTCAAAGAGGGAGACCGGGTCATCGTGTATCATATTTCGGGATGCGGTCTTTGCTACAACTGCCGGAAGGGATATATGATCGCATGCACCAGCCCGCTTCGCAGGGCATACGGCTGGCAGCGCAACGGAGGAATGGCGCCGTATATCCTCTGTGACGAGAAAGACCTGATCGCTTTGCCGGATGAACTGACATTCAAGGACGGGGCTTCTGTCGCATGCGGATTCGGTACAGCGTATGAGGCACTGGAGAAGATCGGTATCGGTGGTGATGATGCGGTTCTTGTCGTAGGACTGGGACCTGTCGGCCTTGCGACGCTCATGCTTTGCCGGGCAATGGGAGCAGAAAAGCTGATCGGAGTTGAGATGAATGACTTCAGGATCGATATGGCAAAGGATCTCGGTTTGCTCGATTACGCGTTTAAGCCATCTGATAATACTCTCAGCGAGATCCTTGCAGTCACAGGCGGACATGGTGTTGAAAAAGCGATAGACTGCTCGGGCAGCGATCCGGGCAGACAGACGGCGGTCAGAGCCGTGCGCGACTGGGGCAAAGTCGTCTTCGTAGGAGAAGGCAATACCCTCTCCATCAATCCAAGTCCGGATATGATGCATTCACAGAAGACCGTATTCGGTTCATGGGTGACCTCGACATGGAAAATGATGGATCTGGTTGAAAGGCTGGTCCGCTGGGGAGTACATCCGGGTGATCTCATTACTGATGAATTTCCTTTAGAAAAAGCTGATGCCGCTTATGCCCTGATGGCAAGCGGAAAATGCGGAAAAGTCGCGATCGTCTTCCCTGACTGACCGGGAGACCTGCGGAATAAACGGAAATGAACACAGCACCCCTCATCATGTAAGGGGTGCTGTTTCTTCAGATGCATATAGGCACTCGCGCTCTGCTGTACCTTTATCCCAGTATTTTCATGAATTCCTCTCCGGTAATGGTCTCCTTTTCGTAGAGGAACTCTGCAAGTTCGTCGAGTTTATCCCGGTTATCAGCGAGAATCTTTCTGGCCTTATCGTGCTGCGTTTTTACCAGTTCAACTACCTTCTCATCTATTTTGGCCTGTGTTTCTGCCGAGCACGCAAGCGATGTATCGCCTCCGAGATACTGGTTCTGCAGGGTCTCCATAGCTACCATATCGAAATCATCGCTCATTCCGAAGCGTGTGATCATCGAACGTGCCATCTTAGTCGCCTGCTCTATGTCATTGGCAGCGCCTGTCGTGACTGAACCGAATACGATCTCCTCAGCAGCGCGGCCGCCGGTCAGCGTAGCAATCTTGTTTTCGAGTTCTTCCTTGCTCATGAGGTAGTGTTCACCCTCATCCACCTGCAGTGTGTATCCCAGTGCTCCGGATGTACGGGGAATGATCGTGATCTTCTGGACAGGAGCCGAATTCGTCTGCTTTGCGGCTACAAGCGCATGGCCGATCTCATGGTACGCGACGATCTTTTTCTCATGATCGGTGAGAATCGTACTTTTCTTCTGATAGCCGGCAATTACGACCTCGATACTCTCTTCAAAGTCTGCCTTATTGGCCGCGCTTCTTCCGTCTCTGACTGCTCTGAGCGCGGCTTCATTGACAATATTAGCCAGCTCTGCGCCGGAAGCGCCGGACGCCATACGGGCGATTACGGAGAAGTCGACATCGTCTGTGTATTTGATCTTGGCTGCGTGAACTTTGAGGATCGCTTCTCTGCCTTTCAGGTCAGGAAGCTCAACAGGAACTCTGCGGTCAAAACGGCCCGGTCTTGTCAGTGCCGGATCGAGGGATTCCGGTCTGTTGGTCGCGGCAAGTATGATGACTCCGCTGTTGCCTTCAAATCCGTCCATCTCGGTCAGCAGCTGGTTGAGAGTCTGTTCCCTTTCATCATTTCCGCCCAGATTTCCGCTGTTTCTTTTCTGTCCTATCGCGTCGATCTCATCAATGAATACTATGCACGGGGCCTTCTCTTTGGCCTGCCTGAACAGATCTCTGACCTTGGAGGCTCCCATTCCGACGAACATCTCAACGAACTCTGATCCGGACATGGAGAAGAAAGGAACATTCGCCTCGCCGGCAACTGCTTTTGCAAGCATCGTCTTACCGGTACCCGGAGGACCGACAAGCAGAACTCCTTTTGGCATAGAAGCACCTATCTCCCTGTATTTACCAGGATCATGCAGGTAGTCTACGATCTCCTGCAGATTCTCCTCGGCCTCGTCAACGCCCTCTACATCATCAAACTTGATGCCGTCAGATGACTTGACATATACTCTCGCATTGCTCTTCCCCATATTGAACATCATGGATCCCGGCCCGCCTGCCTTGTCCATCATCTTTCTGCTCAGATATTGTCCCAGAGCAAGGAATATAAAGATAGGAAGGATCCAGCTGAGGAAGAAACTGGCCAGAGGCGACATCTGCTGTACTATCTTGCTGGTGAATTTCGCGCCGGAAGCATGAAGCCTGTTGACAAGATCAGGGTCATTGATCACACCTGTCCGATATGTTTCACTGCCATCCTTATTGGTGAACAGTATCTGATTCTCCTCTATCTGGACTGATCCTATTTCGCCCTGCTCAGTCATGGTCATAAACGTACCATAATCGACTTCTTTGATCTTCTGCTCCTCTGCAAGCATCGGAGCGATCAGAGAATTGAATGCGAACATGATCAGAAGCATGAGAATATAGAATACGATCAGTGGTTTGCGCGGGTTTTTTACTTCATTCATTACGTCTCCCTCTCTTCATTCAGATCTTAGCCGCTTCACTTGTATCCTGAAGCTTATTTATATCTCAGCAGGTTGATCTTCACTCTGTTGATCGGCTCAGGCACTTCCTGTTTGCTGAGCTCTTCCTGAATGTGTTCAAGAGCAGGGAGAAGATCAGCGTACTGGCTGTCGGCAGCGTTGGCTACCGGTGCCTCTTTCTGTGCAACGCCTACAGAATAAACAGCCTTGTTGATCGGAAGCATTGTCCCGGCGCCTGCGACGCAGCCTCCCGGGCATGCCATTCCCTCAAGGAGATAGCCGTCATATTCTCCAGCCGCCGCCTTCTTCATCATCTTCAGACATTCGTCAAGTCCTTCAGCGCGTACGATCTTGACCTCGCGCTCAGGATCTACTCGTTTGATGTGATTGACGACGGCCTGTGCAACGCCGCCGCTTATAGCGAATCCGAACCCGTCACTGCTGGCTTTTCTGAGAGGCTCGCCCTCCTCACACTCAGCAAATACGACGTCCTTCGCATCGAACACGCCGGCAAGTTCCTCAAATGTCAGGACAAAATCCACATAACTCTTGACGGAGTGTCTGCTGGCTTCGTGCTTTTTGGAAAGACATGGCCCGATGAATGCGATCTTGCACTCCGGGTGCATTTTCTTGACGAGCCTTGCTGTCAGAACCATCGGTGTGAGGGCCATGGATACAGTGTCGGCAAATTCCGGAAAGTGTGTCTTCGCCATGATCGACCATGCAGGGCAGCAGCTCGTGCACATGAAAGGCAGCTCTGAAGGCACTTCCCTAAGGAAGTGCTCAGCCTCTTCGATCGTGCACAGGTCCGCGCCAATAGCGACCTCAAAAACATCTTCGAAGCCGAGCTTTCTGAAGGCCGACTTCATCCTTGTATCTGTCAGTTCTTTGCCGAATTGTCCGGCAATTGCAGGAGCTACTATTGCGTAGACCGGTGTGCCGGACTCCATTGCCTTGATCGTCTGGTATATCTGCCCCTTGTCTACTATCGCGGCAAAAGGACAGCTGTTGAGGCACATGCCGCAGGATACGCATTTCTCCTGGTCTATCATCGCGTGACCGTATTCATCCTCTCCGATCGCGCCGAGTCCGCAGGCTTTGACGCACGGTCTTTCCTGGCGGATTATGGCATTGTACTGGCATGCCTTCATGCACATACCGCATTTGATGCATTTTTCTGTGTCGATGACATTGCGGCCGAGCCTGCTGTCATATGATATGCATTTTTTAGGACATACTTCTCTGCACGGGTGCTCGAGGCAGACCTGGCAGCCATCCGTAATGTATACCCTGGTATCCGGACAGCAATGGCACGCAAAACGAATAATATCTATCAGCGGCGGCTCATAGTACTTTTCCTCTATCATGCTTTCATCGACGCCCTTTGATGTCGGTGTGTGTTCGTTGACCGGTCTGATCGCCATTCCCATTGCAACCCTGATCCGCTCTCCGACGACAGCCCTTTCGAGGAATACCGAGTGTCTGTACGGATCGTCTTCAACGTTGACCATTTTATAAGGAAGCTCATCGAGCACCTCAGATCCGCCTCCTTCATACGCGAATCTGGCTATTTCTGTAAACACTTTATGGCGAAGCCTGTTTTTTTCTGTGTAGACACCTTTCATATTGTTTCTGCCCTCCTGCTTTACCTTTTGAGCTGATACCTGGAACCGCCAAGACCGAGAATGATCCTGCCGAGACCTCCGAAGAAGAACAGGAACAGGCCGAACAATGAGCCTTTCCCGAATGCCCACGCAAGCCTCCTGCTCTCCCTGAATTCAAGGATCATATATAATATCGCCGCTAATCCGGGAATGAAGACCATTGCTCCTGAGTCTGAAGCAGGTTCATTCGCCATACATGCAATAATAAGAAACAAAGCAGCCCAGACTCCCTTGCTGCCCTTCCAGCAGATATCATACTCGTCATACATGTGCAGGATCGGGATGATGCTGTGCCAGCCCGGTTTTCCCGCCTTTCTGAATATGAGCCAGTCTCCTAAAAATCTGAGCAGCGTCATCGCCCCGGCGACGCCAACGCCTAATGCCATTTCTTCCATATTTGCCCTCCCTGATAATACAGTTTAATTATTGTAATAATACCATACAGACCGATAGTTTATCAGCAAAACAATCAGGCTGCGAGATGCTGAACTACAAACGCTCTTTCGAGCGGCTTTCATCCCTTGCTCTATGACTCCGTATCCGTTTCTGACATTAGCGGTATGTTAACTCTTCAGGGCATCTTCTTAACAGTTTCTTTACTGATTAGTCGAGTATAATCTCCAAAAACAAGGAGGTGCAACATGGAAGACTATCTCAGAGACAATATGGAAAACGGTGAGCAGCTGCTTTGGTCAGGCGGTTCGGCATCGGAAAAGGTAATGGATAACACATACCGGATCCCTTATCTTTTGCGTTTTCTTATATCATATGGACTGGCTGCTGCTCTGATGATTTATGCTGTTAAGGTTACCGGAGGGTTGAGGATATCAGTATTTCTGGTACTACTGGTGCTCGGGAGCATGATTCCATTAACTGCGATTGCAGATGGTATGAAGGTCAGATCACTCGGTTATGCCGCTACCAGCAAAAGGCTGATCAGAGTTAACGGATCGATTCTGTATTCAGCAGATTACGATGATATCGGAGAGTGCAGGTTCGGCAAGGATCCAAGCGGTAATACATCTCTGCTTTGCGGTGATAAGGCAGTAAAATCCAAGCCGTCAAAATGGCGCGGTCTTGCTTTATTTACCGGGACTCACGAAAAAGATACAGAAAATCATGTCACTGATTATGTTTTTTATGCCATTGATGATCCTGAAGGACTAAAAAAGGCACTGAACGGCAAAGTAAAGTATACAGAAAGCTGATTCTGCCAGACTTTGTTTGGGGACCGTTCACCGATCTGTCGTGTGTTCCTTGATTCTCATATAATAACCAACCCCTGCTTCCGTTATTATATAATCCGGCTCTGCCGGATTTTTTTCTGTCTTGCGGCGGATATTTGCCATATTGACTCTCAGAATACGATTATCGCTGTTATTATTCGGCCCCCAGATCTCCCGGAGGATCACATCGTATGTTACGATCCTGCCCGCATATCTTCCAAGCAAAGCAACTATTCGGAATTCTGTTTTAGTAAGTCCGGCATCTTTTCCGTCAATAAATACCCGGTGCGTACTGTAATCAATCATCAGCCCTCCTGTCTGCAGAATCCCTCTCTGCATGGTCAGCCTGCCATCCGGCACCTGACTTCTGTGTCTGAGTGCGGCGCGTACCCTTGCAAGGAGTTCAGATACGCCAAAAGGCTTTGTGATATAGTCGTCAGCGCCAAGATCCAGAACTTCTACCTTGTCTCTTTCCTGGCTGCTTGCAGAAAGCACTATTACAGGTATCAAAGACCAGGTGCGCAGGTACTTGAGCACATTTATGCTGCCCCTGTCGGGAAGACTCAGATCCAGAATAATCAGATCAGGACAGTGAGAAGTAATCAGCGTAATCGCCTCCGCTTCGCTGTCTGTAAGCAGCACATCGTAGTTATTAGCCTTCAATACTGTTTTAAGCAGATTGGCTGTACTTCTTTCTTTTTCGATAATCAACAATCGGTCTCTAATCACCATATATCTCTTCTCCCCTGATATTAAACAGTCCTATGTATACCAATATCCCCGAGCCGCTGCAGTGTACACTCAAAGGGCTCGGCACATGGCATCGCACTCCGCACCAAATCATTGTTGTCAGACACAATGCAGCCTTAAGCGGTCTGGGTTATCAGCACGCCGAGTTTTCTGAGCAATACAAAAAAAGCATACGCAAAAATAAGTACTGCAAAAGCAGCTTGTAACGTATGCCCGTAAAGCTATACTATTTCTGTCCGTCTTTTAAGTGAATATATATGATGTGATAGTAAGAAAGAGCTGCTGTGCAAGTAAGCAGAACCAGCAGCAGTAAAGATAAATGATTGTTGTGAAAGGTGTTTAAAAAGCATAGTGAACCATTACCTGTAAGTCTGAGCAGATCCGGCCTGGCACTGCCGCTCCGCCTTACCACAGGACGGTAAGGATTGTACCCGGATGTCTCGCTCGAGGAAATGCAGTCAGTTACCGGACCGGGGTAGACAGAACGGATCTCAGAGGACTGGCCGCTAAGCTTAAGCAGATTATTATAGAACTCATCACAAGCCGCGGGACATGCAAGCCCCGCAAGCAGCCCCATGATGACAAACAGCAGAGCTATTCTTTTGAGTTCTTTACTGATCTGCAGTGTCACGATTCACCACCTTGATATGATTAGATTGATTATACCACCATTGGCTGTGATTGTCATTTCCCGGGAGAGAACAGTGTTACTGAAAACAGCCGTTATTCTGACCGTAAAAGCAATGTTTAGCACAACTTCTCGTTCGAAAATCTCTATGATGACGTTGATAGTATTTCTCTATCACGAGTGCTGTAGTTATCTTTCTTAAAGTATTTTGGCCACACAAAAAGGGGAGCCTCTTTTTTCAGATTCTGCTTTCCGGTTCCCCTTTATTACTTTTACTTCAGATGCCGGCTTAATTCATCAGCTATTACTGCTGCTGAATTATTCTGCGCGCTTTCTCATTTTATTTAGAATGTATTCTTCTGCAGGAAGTCAACTGCCTCGGCGACGATATGTGTCGCATTCACTCCATCCGCTCTGATCACTTCCTGCGGCGGCAGTTCTCCGTGGATATCCAGGTGGGCATGTTCTGCCAGCAGGTTCTTGAAGTAGTTGTTGTCATCTGAGAAACCCGGATCAGGCTGGACAAGACACATGCTGTATGCCTGCAGAATAGCCGGTACTGACACATTGTTCCATGTCAGTCCGCTGTACTTCTCAAGCTCTGATCTCGGAATCAGTGTATTGTCTCTGTAGATGCCCATTGCTTCCCAGAGTGCCTCTGTCTCCTTGTCGCTGAGCGGTTCTGCCTCATTGGCTGTCTTGCAGTTGTCGATTACCTGCTCGAGTGTCGACATACCGGAGAGAACTGCGATGACGCCTTCAAGCTGCGAAGCAAATCTGATCGACCATGATGCGATCGATTTCTCCGGCCGTACTGCCCTCAGGACTTCTTCTGCCGGTGCCGGCAGCTTGGCGAGTCCGCCGCCTTTTACAGCCTCCATTACGATTACTTCTTTGCCATGCTTGCGGATGATCTCATAGCACTCTCGGGCTGCTACGAAATCACTGTCCCAGTCGATCGGGTTGAGCGCGATCTGTACGAACTCTGCTTCAGGATGTTCGTCAAGAACTCTGTCGAGCAGCGCAGGCGATGAATGGAATGAAAATCCGAGATGCCTGATCTTGCCCTGTTCCTTCCATCCCTTTGCATGATCGAAGAGATGCTCTGACAGGAAGTATCCGTCACCTTTTCCTTCAATGCCGTCATACCATACGGTCTGCAGATTATGAAGAAGATAGTAGTCGAAATACTCTACGCCTACATTTTCAAGCTGCTGAGCAAATGTCTTCTCAACATCCTCCTCAGACATCGGGATAAAGGAAGGGAAATTGGTAGCGACTCTGAACTAATCTCTCGGATATCTCTCAACAAGGGCTTTTCGTACAGCTTCTTCGCTTTTATCCTCGTGGTAAACAAAGCTCGTATCAAAGTAGTTGTATCCCGCTTCAAGAAAAGCATCTACCATCTTATTGAGCTGCTCATAATCAAAATCTGTCGGATTGCCGTTAAGTACAGGCAATCTCATCATTCCAAAACCAAGATTTTTCATTTTTTACCCCTCACTTCATTATTTATTCTTCAATAGTTTTATTACACGGGCAGGCACTCCTCCGGCAACCACATTAGCAGGTATCGCTCTTGTAACCACTGCTCCGGCTGCGATGATCGAATTGTCTCCTATCGTGACCCCTCTGGTCACAGTCACATTTGAACCAATCCAGACATTTTTGCCGATCCGTATCGGTGCAGGATGCATCAGCAGCCTTTTTGCCGGGTCAGGATCATGGTCAAGAGTAGCTAGGACGACATTGTGTCCGATGAACGTCCTGTCGCCAATATATATGCCTCCCTGATCCTGGAATTTGCAGTCAGCATTGATGAAAACATGGTCGCCTATACTTATGTTTTTTCCAAAATCAGTGTAAAACGGCGGTGTCAGTCTGAATCCCTCCCCAACCGGTTTTGATGTGATCTGTCTGAACAGATCTGAAATCTCATCGGGATCGTCGTGCCATACGTTATTGATCTCAAACAGCAGTCTTCTGTTCTCTGCAATGAAAAATCTCATTGCGGAGATGACCTCCGGGTCAGTTCCGATTGTCTCACCACGATCAAATATTCCGAGCAGTTCACTTAGATCCATTTTTCCTGTCTCCACCTTTCAGCGTCTGTTATTCAGCCATAATGGTGACCGTGACACCGGAACCGCTGAGCAGGTCCCTGAGTTCAGACGATGACTTGCCGGTGATCTTTCCCAGTCTTGTATATGACCATGAATTCGACCCATAGAATATCACCATCTGATCCGATGTGTAAAGCATGATGTCCCCTGCTTGCGTCCTGATGCTCGTATCATTGCTCGGAAGAGTCCTTCCTATCGGTCCTACCTGCTCGAATCCCCCGTAAGCATTCATCTGAATTGTTACCGGTCCTTGCTTTGTCATTTCAGCTAACGCTTTTGCGGAAGCATTTTTTTCCCAGGATACATTGACTTCTGTATCGTTGATTCTCATTTTCATAGTAACACTCTCCTCATCAGCATCCGTTCCCGTTTCACCGGATGATCCAGCATCCTGTATATCCTCTGCGTCCTCTACGGTCTGGTCTGCGATTTCTGTAATATCCTGATCCTGTGAACACGCAGCCATAGAGAGTATACACAGAAGAAGTATTATGCTGAACAATAATAGTTTTCTGACGAATTTCATTTTCATCCTCTTGCAGGGACAGCGGTATGATTACACGCTCAAGCCCATATTATATGCTTCCTCCAGCGCTTTGCTGCCGGAGATATCTCCTTTGTCTGTAACACCGCCGGCGAAAACGGAACCTGCGAAGCGGCTCTTCGGGAAGCATGCGATCCAGCCCTTGAGTCCGTTGACAGCTCTTTCACACGCACTTCCGTCTTCTTCTGCCGCAGTTGAAAGCATATAGACATCGCGGAACTGATAATCCTTTACGAACAGAGCGTTCGCCCTGTCGATCATAGTCTTCATCTGACCTGTCATCTCATAGTAATAAATCGGTGTCGCCCACACTACAGCTTCCGCCTCTGAGATTTTCTCTGTGATCTGCACCGCGTCATCGTCGATGATGCATCTTCCCGTCTTCTGACATGCAAAACATCCTCTGCAGAATGCGATCTTCTTGTCCGCCAGGCGTACGATCTCAACATCATTCCCTGATTCTTCAGCTCCTCTGGCGAAAGCCTGAGCAAGCATATCGGAATTACCGTTTTTTCTCAGGCTGGTGCTTATGATAAGAACCTTCTTTCCCATTTCAATATCTCCTTATGCATCCGTACACTACAGATACTTTTCAAAGAATGCCTGTACTTTGTCGAAAGGAATTGCATTATTGCTTCCGCCGTCATACAGATCAGTGTGTACAGCACCTTCGATCACCACGAACTCCTTATTTTCAGTGTACTTGCTTCCGGTGATCATGTTGTTATATGCGTCCTTGCCGAAGTAGAATGAATGTGCCTTGTCCCCGTGCATGATCATCACAGCGCTTCTGATCTCGTTGGAATACTTGAGGATCGGCTGGTTGATGAATGACTCGCAGCCGATCACGTTCCATCCGCCGTTAGAATTAAGAGATCTTGCGTGATAACCTCTGTCTGTCTTGTAGTAGTCATAATAGTCAGCTACGAAGAAAGGCGCATCCTCAGGCAGCGGATCTACAACTCCTCCTCCAAGAGCGTATTCACCGTTCCTAAGATCCTCGAGTCTCTGAGCGCAGAGTGCTGCCTTAGCATTATATCTGTCCTCTTCGCTGTCCTGAGCGTCGAAGTAACCGTTCGCGTTGACACGTGTCATGTCGTACATAGTGGATGCCAGAGTGGCTTTGACTCTTGTATCCAGCGCTGCTGCGTTGACAGCCATTCCGCCCCATCCACAGATGCCGATGATCCCGATGCGGTCGGGATCGACTTTATCGCAAAGTGACAGGAAGTCTACTGCCGCCATGAAGTCCTCTGTGTTGATATCAGGAGAAGCCATGAATCTCGGCTGTCCTCCGCTCTCGCCGGTAAATGAAGGGTCAAACGCTACAGTAATGAATCCTCTTTCTGCCATCGTCTGCGCATACAGTCCCGAGCACTGTTCCTTGACTGCGCCAAAAGGACCGCATACAGCGATCGCCGGGAGCTTGCCCTCTGCATTCTTCGGAGCATACATATCTGCCGCGAGCGTGATGCCGTAGCGGTTAACGAAAGTCACCTTACAGTGATCGACCTTCTCGCTTTTCACAAAAGTCTTATCCCATTCCTGTACGAGATTAAGCTCTTCTTTTCTGATCATTTCTTCTTCCTCCTGTATTGTTCTGTGATTTGATTATCTGAAACTGTTTGTCTTTTACGCCAGCTTAACAGTCCTGCGTATAAGGCTGTCTATGTGATCGATCTTCTTTTGCCGTTCATGAAGATCTTCTATCATGCTGCATCTGCATTTTCGCAGGCATATCAGGATCTCCTCGTCCATGCCGGCCTCGTGCATTCTCATCACTCTGTCTGTATCTGCACCGCTGCATCCCGCAGCCTTCATATCTTCAATTATTGCTTTGATCTCTGAATCTTTCATATCTGAATAATACACAGTTGCAAAGTTATTCGCCAATGAATAAAATGAATCTATGATATTCTATTTATTCATATCATCGAGAGGGGGCGTACACGACCATTTTATTTCATGTCGTTCACAATGGAGATGAAATCATGGAGATAAGACAATTGAGATATTTCCTGGCGGTTGCCAGGGAGGAGAATATGACACGAGCTGCGGAATTGCTTCACGTGTCCCAGCCTACGCTGTCGAAAACATTGAAATCACTTGAGGAAGAACTCGGTAAAAAACTGTTCACCAGGCGCAGTTTCAGCATCGAGCTGACCGATGAGGGCATGCTGCTCCGGGACCGCGCAGAGGATCTGATCGCTATGGCGGATAAGATCGAGCAGGAATTCGTTTCGCTTGACGATGTTACAGGCGGCGACTTGTACCTTGGGCTTGCGGAATCATACCAGATACGCTATCTGGCGCGAGTGCTCGGAAGGCTCAAATCTGTATACCCATCTATGAATTACCACATTACCAGTGGTGATACAGAGCAGGTAACAGAAAAGCTCGACAAGGGGCTTCTTGACTTTGCGGTCATATGCGAGCCTCCTGACGAGCGTAAATATGAATATATGGAGTTTCCCGAGACCGATATCTGGGGCGCAGTGATGCCTTCTGATCATCCGCTGGCAGCCCGGGAATCAGTAACCATAGATGACCTGGTCGGACAGCCCCTGATCTGCTCCGAGCAGAGCTGGAACTACGAGATCGCGGAATGGGCCGGTGACCGGAAAGATGAGCTTCACCTTGAGGGTTCTTTCCGTCTCTCATATAACGGTTCGATTTTCGCGCGTGAAGGTCTTGGACTGCTTCTTACGTTCCGGCATCTTGTCGACTGCTCTTCCGGCAGCGGTCTTGAGTTCAGACCGCTCGATCCGCCTCAGGAAACACACCTGTACCTGATCTGGAACAGATATCAGACATTCACCCCGATCGCCGGTAAGTTCCTTGCGCAGATCAGCAATCAGTCATTCAACCAGGAACAAAGCTCCAACAAGCTCGCTTGATTGGAGCGCGCGACTCCGTCAACAGACGTCGGGAGCTGAATCTCCCGGCATCTGTTATAACCACGGAAACAAAAGAAAAGGCCCCGGAACACTGGCAGTTCCGGGGCTTGCTTGTCTGTGCAAGTCAGACATGAATAGCAGCCGTAATACCTACAGCGGCAATTCGCGTCCTTCTTTCTTCCATGAATAGAATTCTGCTGTTGCTGTGAAGATCGCGTCTCCGTATGATTTCAGCGCTGTCTCTACAGAATACTGGATAACACTGATTATGAATCCGATGCCTACCATCTGCATAGCGATATCTGTAGGGATCCCGAACATCGAGCATCCGAGAGGTACCAGCAGCAGGGATCCTCCCGCGACTCCGGAAGTACCGCATGCTGAAAGTGTAGCTACGATACTCAGAAGGATCGCCATTGGGAATGTTACATCCACTCCGGTCGTCCAGCAGGCAACCAGTGTAAGTGTGGTGATCGTAACTGCAGCTCCGTCCATGTTGATCGTTGAGCCGAGAGGAATGGATACAGAATACATATCCTCGTCAAGTCCGAGATCTTTGCAGAGTTCCATATTTACAGGGATATTAGCCGCAGAACTTCTTGTGAAGAACGCAGTGAGAGCACTTCGCTTGATGCAGTACCACATGAGAGGATACGGATTGCGCCTGAGAGTAAGGGCGACGATGATCGCGTTGATCCCCAGTGAAGTAAGGAGCATCGTGCATACCAGCAATGCTACAAGCTGACCATACTGCTTGAAGATCGAGAGTCCGCTTGTCGAAACAGCGTTGAATACGAGACCCATGATACCGAAAGGTGCGCAGTTGATGACCCAGCGAACCACCTTCGAAAGCGCATCTGCCAGATCACTGAAGAACTTCTTTGTTCCCGAGCCGGCTGCCTTCAGAGCAAGTCCGACGACTACTGCCCAGAACAGAATAGCTATGTAGTTAGCGTTTGCGATCGCATTGACCGGATTAGCTACAAAGCTAAGGCACAGATTCTTGAGAACCTCGAATACTGAGCCCGGAGGAGTAAGATCCTCAGCAACATTTTCTACTCCTGTCAGCGGAACGGTCACCCTGAAAGTGAAGTTCATGCATACAGCGACAAACGCAGCGATCAGTGTGCTCAGCATATACAGAGCAATAACGACTTTGAATCTGTCTGCATTTCCCCCCTTGGCATTAGCAAGTGAGGAAGCGACAAGAACAAATACCAGGACAGGAGCTATTCCCTTGAGTGCTCCTACGAACATGTCGCCGAATATTGAGATCCACTCCTGCGACGGAACAAGGAAGCCCAGTATCGCTCCGATGATAAGACCGATAAAAATCCTCAGCACGAGGCTGATATTCATCCACCTCTGAAATAAATTCATAATTACCTCTTTTCCATAATAAAAAAACAAAAAAAGGAGACAGTTTCATCTCCCCCAAATCAGCTTATAAATTATATACCATATTTTCGCCCTTTTCCCGTTTTTTTACTGATACATAGTCAGATCAGTATAGAAGATATCAACTGAGTGCAGCGTCTTATCTTCTGAAGTTCTGCAGCACATCCAGAATCCTTTTATTATGATGCTATAATACGAAAATCATGATAACATAATACTATAGCGGAGATAATTGACCAATAACGAAACTGAGCGAAGTTATTTGTCAACCGATACAGTTAAATACGAATCCGTGCGCTTACAGATAGTGTAAATACCTATCAGTGATCGGGCATTGTGGAGGAAGAGTAATGGCCAATACAGCAAGCACAAATATAAAACTGATTGTTACTGACGAAAAGGATCTGTATTCGAAATTCAGTCCGGAAGATGAATTCAACGATTCTGTAAAAACATACATCAAATCAAAGATAACCGATGAGAGCAGTACTAAGGGTATCAGCCTTACGGTCGTCTCCCGGAAGCCATTAGATGAAGAAAAATTCCGGGCAGCAGCTGCTAGCTGGATCAGAGATGAGAAGGCAAAGTTCAGGGCAAAAGAAAAGAACACTTTTTTCATGCTGATCGGTCTGCTGATCTTCGGATCCATAATGCTTATTCTGTGTCTTTCTCTGCAAAAGAATATATTCGAACTGCAGTATTCGCTGATGCCGATCATGGGGTCTCTCGCTCTGAGTAAGGCTACGGGCATCCTTGTCATTGATATGCCGGTTATCCAAGCGCAAAAGTGGATACTCAACGCAATGAACAAAAACAATGTGATACAATTCGAATATGAAAGTGATAGCAATGACATCATATATGCGGCGGATTAATGCCGGCAGATACTATAAAGCGGATGAAAAGGATTATTATTCTGTTAAAGAACTGGTATGAATCAATAGTAGCGCCTTTTGAACTGATAAAAGACAACTTCGGGAGCCTTGTCGCCTATGAGGTGTTTTGCAGGGTCATGTCTTTTCTTGTGCTGTTTCCGATCCTTGCATGGGCTGAAAAACTATGGCTGCTTGGCAACAAGACAAATGTCATTGCCTGGTACAATGTCGGATCATTTATCAAGAATCCCATCTCCTGGATCGTATTGCTGTTTATGATGGCTGTGCTGGCATGGGGAACGATGATCGAACAGTTTTCGCTGTTCGATGCATTGCACGCTTCAAAATCCGGTCTGAAGAAGACTGCAGGGCAGATCATCTCGGCCGGGATCGGGCGGATGTTTGAACGGTCCAAAGCCGTCAACTTATTGTTTATTCCATATGTGTTTCTTGTACTTAGGTTCGGGACTCTGACCGGTGACATATCAAGTGTGATTTCGGTGGTCGAAGTGCCGGGATTCATCCTGGAAGATTTCAGTAAACGCCCATGGGAAGGGGCCTTATTCGCGTGTTTTCAGGTGATCGCGATCTATCTGTATCTTCGCTGGATCTACATAGTCCCGGTCATGATCGAAGAGGATGAAGTGAGTATTCTCGCCGCCTGCAGAAAAAGTGCAGCCATGACGAGAGGAAAGCATCTGATCAAGCTGGTCCTTCTTCTGGCCGAATGGAGCCTGCTTATTCTGTTTTTCTATTACGCGGGGACCGCAGTGATCATAGTTGAATGGTATCTGTTATCCCTGTGGCTGATGCGCGGAGCAGTTGAACCATTCAACGCGTTCTTTACCGCGCGCTTCGTACCCGTCAGCCTGATTTTCTATCTTTTCATTTTATGGATAGCGACCCCGATCATACTTGCTGTTTATCAATGTACCTACTACAGGCGAAAAGAACAGCTTGGCGAAGAGCTGAATGGATACAGGGAGCCTCCGCAGTTCTTCCGGAAATATCCTGTATTGAAATGGTGGCTCATAGCATTGTGCGCAGTCAGCATATTTGTCTCCGGTCCGCAGCGGTTTGAACAGATCAAATGGATGCTCAACACGGATTACGGAACAGCAATGATCATGGCACACAGGGGTTATTCCGCGCAGGCTCCTGAAAATACGATTCCTGCTTTTCAGATGTGTATAGATAACAGGTTCACTGCAGCAGAGCTCGATGTTCAGATGCTTGCTGACGGGACAGTCGTTGTTCTCCATGACGACAATCTTAAGAGGACCACGGGCGTGAACAAAAACGTCTGGGAAGTCACCTATGACGAGATCAAAGATCTTGACAACGGTTCCTTCTTCAAGGATTCATTCGCCGGGACTACGATCCCGACTTTTGACGAGGTAATGAGGCTTGCGGGCCATGGCAACGACAAGCTATACCTGAACATCGAGATCAAGCGCAACGGGCATGATGATGGGATCGTGGAGGAGGTCGTTGAGATCATCAGGAAAAACAACTATATGGATCACTGCGATGTGACGTCCCAGGACTATGAAACTCTCGAGGAAGTGAGGAAAGTGGATCCTGAGATCCTGACAGCTTACACATCGGCGATCGGGATCGGTGACATCGATACTCTCGACGCAGCAGATATCATCAGCATACAGGAAACATTCGCGACATATGAAAACATCGACCGTATCCACCGCGCCGGAAAGCGTGTTTTCGTCTGGACTGTCAATGAAGAAGATACGATGAAAAGGCTTGTGAGTCTGAATGTCGATGCGATACTTACCAATGACCCTGCTCTGTGCAGGTCCGTCATAGACCAGTATGATTCAAATATTATGAATATAGTTCAGAGGATACATTCAGCATTTTCATTCTTATAGGAGACAGAGACACAAAAAAGCTGCCGCCTTTTTCAAGCGCGACAGCCCTTTCCCCAACCTTTTACTTAAATAAAGAAACAATTTAAGAGTCGACAGATATATCTATTTACCGCTGAGGTATTTGTCTATGGAAGCTGCGGCGAGTTTGCCTGCGCCCATGGCCGAGATAACGGTAGCAGCACCTGTGACTGCGTCGCCGCCGGCATATACGCCCTCGCGTGATGTCAGACCGTCTTCGTCGACTACGAAGCCGCCCTTGCGGTTGACCTCAAGACCCTTTGTCGTGTTCTTGATCAGAGGGTTCGGTCTGGTTCCGAGCGCCATGATGACTGCGTCCACTTCGAGTTCGAACTCGCTGCCTTCTACCGGGATCGGTCTCCTTCTGCCGGATGCGTCCGGCTCACCGAGCTCCATCTTGATGCATCTGATGCCCCTGACGAATCCGTTCTTAGGATCTCTCGGATCATCAGGATTGTTGTATCCGAGGATCTCTACAGGATTGTTCAGCAGTCTGAAGTCGATGCCTTCCTCGATCGCGTGCTCGACTTCTTCCTTCCTTGCAGGAAGCTCTTCCATCGATCTTCTGTATACGATGTATACGTGCTCTGCTCCCAGTCTCAGCGCTGTTCTTGCTGCGTCCATCGCTACGTTGCCGCCGCCTACTACCGCGACCTTGCCGCCCTTCATGATCGGCGTCTTCGGTTCATCTC
>JAFRLN010000032.1 GCA_017431175.1 Mogibacterium sp. | reverse complement strand
GATCATCACCGATCACTATGCCCCGCTCTATCGCATGCTGACTCAGTTTGCGCAGGGGAAGGTTTATATTCCCGGGGGAGCCCTCTATCCGGTCTGGCTCAGTCCAGAAGGAACAGATGTCATCC
The DNA here is from genome assembly GCA_017431175.1 of Mogibacterium sp. Lineage (GTDB taxonomy): Bacteria > Bacillota > Clostridia > Peptostreptococcales > Anaerovoracaceae > Crickella. Next base: position 6,422 of record JAFRLN010000032.1, on the reverse strand, counting down.
CTCCCGATGAAAACTCCGTGTTTCTTGAGCTGGATATTCCGGACGGCTTCTATATCCTTGCCAATAACGAGGCATGGGACTTCATGATCAACCATCTGTACTTCCCTCTCGACAGATCAGATGCGGAAGCTCACGAGACCGAGCTTGAAAGATACGGCATCTCATCGCCTTCATCTCTTGTCGGCGGAAGCACCGGCAACTTCTACCCTGTTCTGAAGCAGAAAGTGCTCAGGAGCTGGGAAAGGATCTATACGCAGATGCCGTCAGATCCCAATATGATCGTGGGGCTCTGCTGGGAGCTTCGCCGCGAGTGGCTCAGATGAGCCATTCTTTTTTTATGCACCAGAGTCCGGCCTGCACTGCCCTTACATCTGACATATCGCCTCTCCTGATATCTGCATCGTGTCTGAACAGCCTCTTCCAGCTGCTGACAATCGTCCGCTTTACATCAGGATAAAACGGCTTCAGAACGGCTTCCGAGCTGTCCCTTATGCCGCGCATCTGCAGATCCCGCAGAAAGGCCTCTTCATCAGCTTCCGTCTCTCCGATATATGACAGCCTGAGGACCTTGTACCAGTCGTACTGATCAAAGAAGACGGCTTCGCTGACAGGCACCCTCAGCCTCATCACTCTTGCTCCGCCCGATCTGTCCACCATATCCTCCGAAGCGAATGCCCAGTACGGATATGCCGTCTCATCAGGGCGCGTGACGATCTTTTCAGCCTCGCGCACATAGGCATCATATGCCGTCAGGAATATGACTGCGCTCTCCCCGTATTTTTTACGGACATACTCTCTGCGCGAGAAGGCCGTGCCTTCGCTTTCAACAGCCTGCCATACGGCCTCTGCCTGCGGCGAGTACAGATCTACAAAACCACGTTCTGTATCCATTCCTTTCTGACCTCCCACATCAGCCCGTATGCGCTCGTGCTGCCCAGAACTATGCTGTCATCGAACAGTCTGTCCCAGCTGCCGATGATCCTGCTTCTCAGCTCCGGCCAGAAGCCTGTCATCACGGCGCGGGCATTGTCAGTACCAAGCTCTGCCAGGTATCTGTTGTGCTGCTTTTCGTCTTCTTCATCCAGCGGGATATACGAGTAATTCGTTATCCTCGTCCATTTGGCTATATCGATCTTCGCGACCGAATCGCTCTGCACTCTCAGTTCCAGGACGGTATATCCCGGTTCAGGGATCATCGTCGCTTCTTTTTTGAAGGATACCCATACCGGAAATGACGTGTCCGGAGGCCTGACCGTATTTACAGTCATGTGATCTGCAAGCCAGCGGTAAATAAACAGCATGATGTCTGCTGTATCCTCGAGCTCATGGCGAATAAAGTGCTCATCGGCAATGAATCTGCCGTATCTGTCAAGCTGATCCAGGACTGCTGCATTCTGTTTGGTCCAGACGGTTATTTCCGGCATAGGATACTTCCTTTTCATCCGGGCCCCGCAAAAGCTCAGCGGGGCCCGCAGTTATGTTGGATATCAGTCTTCGAATACCTTCTGTCCGTCTACCGGTGTCTCGAGGGCCTTGAGTGCCTTCAGGACCAGCTTGCGGCGGAGAGCCTTCTCTTCATCCTTGTCAAGAGCAGGGTTGCCCAGCGGATGAGGGATGGCGATCGCAGGTACGATCCTGTTTGCGCCTACAGTCAGCGAGATAGGTGTTACTGTGCAGACATGGACTACAGGGAGTCCGGCTCTCTCGAGCTCTTTTACTATCGTTGCGCCGCAACGAGTGCAGGTTCCTCACGTGGAGGTGAGGATGACTGCGTCTACACCGTCTGCCTTCAGACGCTTTCCGATCTCAGCGCCGAAGCCCTTTGCATTGGCTACGGAAGTACCGTTACCTACTGTTGCATAGTACTTTTCATTCAGCTTGCCGATGACGCCCTCTTTCTCAAGCTCACGCATGATGTCTACAGGCAGTACTCTGTCTGCGTCCGCGTTTGCATATACAGGGTCATATCCGCCGTGCGCAGTCTCGAAGGTGGTCTCATCTAGATCAGTGACTCCGGCCAGGCTGTACTCGCCGAATCTGGAAGCACTTGAACTTTCGATGTGGTCAGGGTTGCCTTTCGGAACGATACCGCCTGAAGTTACCAGAGCGACAGTTGCGTGTGCCATATCCCTGACTGCAGGGTTTGGCTCGACTCTGTCGAAGTCAGGCATCGGATACTCTGTTGTGAACGGCTTGTCAGCAAGCTTCTTGAGGAGCATGTCAACAGCTCTCTTCGAGCCTCTCTCCTTCTCGAAGAAGTTGACACGAACGCCCTGGTTCATGTATCCGTCCTCGCAGGATGCGCCGATCTTTCCGCCATTTGCATACTTGATAGCAAATGCTGTCATCTTCTTGACTGCGTCTCTCATGCCGGCAGCGCTGTCCTTAGTTTCAAGGATATATGTCTTATCCTTGTACATATCTGCGCCAGGGTTCTCAACGTACATTCCGGTCATGGACTTTATGCCCAGCTCTTCCTGTACTGCAGCTGCGATGGTCCCGCATGCCACTCCGTAACGTCCTGCGTTGAATGCAGGGCCTGCGATGAACAGGTCAGGTGCGAGGTCTTTGACCCAGCCGAGGATCTCAGCCTTGACTTTTTCTATGTTTTCGTTGAAGTAGGAGTCACCGCAGACAATAGTAGCGATTATCTCCGCTTCATCACCGAATCCCGTATTGAATGCCATTCCCGGGCCGATAGCTTCGCCCTTATGGAGCTCCGCAGGGATGTCGGCCTTTTCTTCTCCGCCGATACCGGCAAAGAACTGGTTGATGTAGTGAACTACTTTGATCTTAGCCATTTTTATATCCTCCTTTCCCTGACTATCTTGCACTCAGTGTCCCGAAGCCCATCTCATTGGTCGAGGCTGTGATGACCTGAAGCTCGACTTCAAGCGTTCCGTCTTCTCTCAGCGTCTTGTCGCTTGCTCCGGCGATCTTGTTGATGTAATCGAGCGTGCCGATGACCTTGTCAAGCTTAGGCAGGATGATGACTTCGTTGGCATTTCCGCCTGTGACCACAGCGTCAGCAGCAGGGTCAGCGTCAGCCAGCGACTGCGACTTTCCGTCTCTGCCGGCGTATTCGTCAGTGACGATAACAGTCTTGACACCCTCTGCCTCGATCTTCTTGCAGTTCATGATCAGGTCTGTATCCGGATTTCCGAATCCTTCCTGAGTCAGGATGATGCCGTCAAGATCGAGCATGCGGCACAGCTTTGCTGTCATGTTGGACGATCTTTCCTTGTCAGCAAGGTATACGTTCTCGTTCGTTATGATCTCGCATACGAAGTTGATAGTCTTGCCGTGCTGTGCGAAGAGATCCTCCACTACAGGATTGTTCTGATGTACGTATGTAGGGTTCTTGTCGCATGCGGATACGCAGTTTCCGGATACGATGGCTCCGTCCATAGCCTCTGTCGGGCTGATGATGGTCGGGATGATCTGCTTGGCGTCGACGCCGTATACATAAGTATCGTGCAGGAGTCCCTGAGTCTGGAGCATCGCTACATAGCCTACTCTCGGAAGATCAGGATACTTCTCGATGCCTTCCTTGATCCCGCATGTCTCATATACCACTGTTTCATCCGGCTCGATGCCTCTTGCGAGCTCGCCGAGCTTTGCAGCTACGCGGAATCCGGCCTTGCGGACAGCAGCCTCGTAGTCATGCTGCTTGAGTCCCTCCACAGTCTCGCAAACCATGACCAGGTTGAGAGTCTTCGAGAATGGTGTGTAGTCAGCGCCAGGACCTGTCATGTCGATAACGCCGTCCTGGAATCCAACGATCTTACCTGCTGTTACGAGGGCCATGCCCTTGAGAGCCAGAGTCTTGCCGGAGCCGACTGTATCGACTTTTGATACCCAGCCAGGGAATTCTCCGCCTTTGCCTTCGACCTTTACGCGAGGTTCAATGACGTCCTTGACCGGAGTGATCCTTACAGACTCGCCCGGCTTTGCGATATCAAAGCAAACGTCCCTGATCTTTTCATCTTCAAGAACCACCGGCTTCAGATCCTCTGCGTTTACGTAAAGGACTCCGCCTTCGATCTTTGATTTTTCCGCAAACCGGATATCAGTAATATTGATTTTTCCGATTTCCAATCTCATTTCGTATCGCCTCCTTTGGTGTATAATGAGAATTGCATTTACTTGCCGGGAGCCTGTCCGAAAAATAGGGGCTATACAGACAGACTCCTGTATAAGACAGGGATCACCGATCCGCCGATTCAACAGCACTTCTGAGAAGGCTCAGATCCACGACCTGAAAATCTTCCAGAAGCAGAGGATTGGTGATCTCTTTCTTAACGATAAATTTTTCGAATGTGCTGACAGCATTTCCTATCAGTCTGACAGACTCAGGGTCTGCCGGCGGGAAATCGCTGCCCCCACTCTTTTTTCCTCTCTGAAGAAGCAGTGACCTGTATGGCGTCTCGTTCGGCTTGACACTTCCATACAGAGGATGGCTGAGCAGGATATCCCCGCAGCTGATCTTATCTCTTGCCTCTGTAAGGACATCGATAAGCCGGCCGTCGATAAACTCCACTTCGTGACTCTTTCCGAATTCTTCTTTTACAAGAGGATTGTTTGTAAGGATGAAATAACTCATTGATATTCTCCGAAAAAAAGAGAGAATGCATCGCACAATAAGCGCGAACAGCATTCTCTCTGTTTCATACATGTTTTATGATCCAGAAATAGGTATCCTTCCCGGTCCTTTTGCTTGAAAGATTCATTCCCTGAACTGCCATTCTCAGGGAACTTGCCTCTTCAGCGACCGTCCGGCAATCAAAGCAAAACTTTGAGCGGTTCTCTCTCGGGAGGAATCAGCCCTGCTTTATTCTTTATTGCCCCTATTTCTGATAAAAATTTATCAATTCTCGGAACTTCATTCAACCTTTTTCGTGTTTTTTTATGTATTTTATCAATACAAAGGCAGCTGCATCATTGAACTAACCTATATTATGCATTATAAACAATATTGATGTACAGCTGATCCCGTTATCAGTTTCCGTATACAGAGATCACAGCACACAGGAGGAAAGAACATGCAGGTAAAGGATATCTTAAAAGGCGAGACAATGGATTTGTCGAGAGAGGATCTGATAGCAAAGATGAAGGAAGGCCGTCAGGTGGATCTGATCATGAAAGAAAAAAAATCCGATGACATCGGATATCTTACATGGAATATGGAGCAGTGGAGCACTGTTGACGGAAAAAGATTCATCAGGACTTACCAGCTTGACGGACGAGTACTCAGCGAGTTCACATCACACAATATACATGATCTGGGAGCTTACTTCTTCCCCAATGACGCCGCGTCAGTGCAGCTCAGCTGAGTGCATCCGAATGCACTGACTCATCCCCTTATAAAAGGGTTGGACGCTTTTTCGTAAGCGATCGTGGTGGCAGGTCCGTGTCCGGGCCAGACGATCGTATCATCCGGGAGCTTATATAATTTGTCCGCAACAGACCGGAACAGGGTATCCCTGCTTCCGGTTTTATAATTGCTTGCGCCTACAGACAGCCTGAACAGCGTATCGCCGGTAAAAGCAAGACCGTCCGCACAGAACGTGATGCTTCCGGCTGTATGTCCCGGCGTTTCGATGATCCTGATCTCCGTCCCGCCGAGTCTGATGATATCAGCTTCCCTGACCAGCAGCGAAGCCTCCGGACAGATCCACCTGCTGCCTCCGCCGGCGAACCACTTGTTATCCGTACAGCCATACATGAGTTCCGTATCTCCGGCAGGCGCCGCAAGGACCGCATCCGGATAGGCATCCAGATAATCCTGGCAGGAGGCAAAGTGATCATAGTGCCCGTGGGTAAGGAGCAGATATTCCAGGCCGCTGCTTTTGCCGATTTCGGATACTATATCGCCTCCGAAATATCCCGGATCGACAACAGCGCACTTATTTGTGTCATCATCACTGATGAGATATGTATTTTCACCCAGTGGTCCGTTCGGGTAACACCTGACTGTAAGGCCCATATATCCTCCGCACCGGTCATTCTGCAGTCGAATAATTCATGAAAGTGATGAAACCGCTTTCTGCCAGGATATCTCTGACCGACTCGCCTACTCCGGTCAGCTCCAGCCTGCCGCCTCTGTCATCCATCATATTCTGAGAAGCGAGGAACACCCGCAGACCGGCCGAGGATGTGTACGGCATATCCGTGACATCAAAGACTATCTCCCTGACATCCTCGTCAGCAGCCTCTTCGACCAGCGCCTTCAGCTCCGGTGCATTGACGGCATTGACTGCTTCACCGACAGTAATAACAAGCATGTTTCCTTCTCTTTCTGTCTTGGCTTTCATGCAAATGTCTCCTTATCTGTCATCCGCTGTTTTCGTCCCTTCAGTACCCTTAAACTATCCTCTTTATTTCTTTGGTTCATGCAGTTGCATCTGTATTGTACCACGATG
>JAFRLN010000031.1 GCA_017431175.1 Mogibacterium sp. | reverse complement strand
GCCCTGCAGAACTGTGATGTCCTGCAGGGCCAGCTGAGATATGGAAGCTCCCGATACTCTGGTATATAATAATTGCTGAGGATTAGAGATATGAAAAAAAGAACGATCAATGTAATGACTATTACTATGAGTGCGATGTTCATCGCTCTTGGTGTTGTGCTGAATTATATCAGGATACCTCTTTCAAATGTTACCGAAATCACTCTTACAGGACTTCCGATAGCCGCCTCTGCTTATATGTTCGGACCTTGGATAGGCTTTGCTACAGGCGCACTGATCGATGTAATAGGCTTCGTTATTGCGCCTAAAGGCGTATATTTCCCCGGATTCACTATCAGCACGGGACTGATCGGAATGATATACGGCCTGCTGTTATACTGTAACCGGTGGAATAAGAGAGGAGACAGCGCGAGTCTGCTGAGAAACGGAAACAAAGGCCTTGCAGTCAGAATAGTGCTGGCACACTTTTTGAAAACTGTCTTTATCAGCCTCATGCTCAACTGCTTCTGGCTGAGTATGTTTTACGGTATGGAATACAAAGTGGTGTTTATAGCCAGCCTGCCCAAGGAGCTGATCAATTTTCCGATTGAGGCGTTCCTGATATTTACTGTAATCAATTTGATCAAAAGGCTGAGGCCTGCGGAGAGTGTGCAGCACTATGATGAGTGACACCGGTGCTGAACGCATCCTGAAACGAATGTACCACCGGAGTATCAGACTGAGCTATGCCGGTACCATGATCGTTATGATCAATTCCGTAATCGACGGAATGATCATAAGCCATTATCTGGGAGGACGTGCTGCAGCAGCCTTCGGGCTTGTGATGCCGTTTTACTCATTAATGAATCTGATACCGGTTTTGCTGAGATATTCTGTACATACCAGGATAGGGGAGTGCCTCGGAAGAGGAGACACAAAGGAAGCAGGACAAAGTCTGTCGGTGCTGATTGCGGCAGGAATCATTGCGTCAGTCCCGCTGATCCTTTCTCTTACGGTATTCAGAACGGGAACTCTCAGTCTGCTGACAGCCGGTGCCGCGCATTCAGACGGAATCATATCGATGGCTTCCGAGTATATGAGGTTTCTGTCAGCAGCAATCATTCCGATAATGCTTTGCTCCGTTCTTCATTCTGTCATGCAGCTGGACGGAGATATAAAAAGATCCCCGCGCGCGATCCTGATAAGCGCCGCGGCGAACATCGCGTGCGATCTTGCAAACGTTCTGATATTTCACGGCGGCATGGCGGGAATGGCGATTGCGACAGATATAAGCTGCTTCGCCGAATTTATCATTCTTCTGATGCACTATACAAATAAGAATTGCGTGCTCAGGCCTGCTGTAATCGTTGATCGCAGCAGGCTCAGCATCTCTGCGTTGTTCTCCGGCGGACTGTCGTTCATGTTCAGGGAAATGACGGCTTTTATCTCAGGTATACTGCTGAACAGAATGGCCTTCAGCCTTGCCGGAGAAACAGGCGTCTCTGTTCTCTGCATAGGCAACACGATGTGGCTGTTCCTGCTTCCTGCAGCGATGGCCGTCAGCGGTACCGGAACTGTTCTCGGAAGCGTATCAGGAGGGGAGTCAGATCGGCAGGGCGTTGACCTGGTGTTCAAACTGGGCTTGTTTTATGCTTGTGTTCCCGGAGTATTGCTGGCAGCAGTATTCGCTGCTGTATCGAGACCGTTGGCGGAGTTCTGCGTGGGAGGCGGCACTCAAAGATTGAGCATGACCATCGGATTGCTCAGATGTCTTGCATTCACCCTTCCTATGACAATGGTTTGCCAGGCCTGTATCTCTCATCTCATAGTTACCGGCCGGAGACGATGCGCTGTTGCTGCAGGCATACTCGATGGCGGAGTCCTGCTTATTCCTGTATCGTTGCTTATGGGAAATATTTTTGGAATCAGCGGTCTCTGGGCGGCCAGATCTGCTTCTTCTCTTATCATGACTGTTATCGTTCTGATGATCATGATAATCACAGGCACAGGATCAGAACCGGTTACTCTAAAAGATACAGCCGGATATTCCAATGACACATCCGATGCTGTATCCAATGCTGTATATCATATCGGAAAAAGTGTAAGCGATATTTCAGAGATAATAGATTTGTCTGAACAGGTACGATCCTTTTTAATGGAAAAGGGTATGGAGCTTAGGATCTGCACTCTGGCCGCGCTGTGTCTGGAAGAGCTTGCGTGCAACACTCTGGAATGGGGATATGACCATGGAAAGCACACAGAGATAGATATAAGAACTGTATACGACAACGGCCGGCTGACGCTCAGGCTGAGAGACAGCGGCAAACAGTTCGATCCTTATCTGTATGTGCAGCAGTTCGTCACTACGGACGGAGATCCTTCAAAGAATATCGGTCTGCGTATAGTGTCCGGGATAGCATCCGAAATGCGGTATGCCTGCGTAGCGGACTGCAATATCGTAATTGTCAGGATAGTTTGAAAGAGACGGCTGTCGCAAATCCATAGAAATCTGACAGCCGCCTCCTCGTGCTGCATAATATGTTTTACTGTACGTTTTGCCCGGTGAACGGAGCCACCATTGACTGTAATCATCCCTAAGATAGTAATAAAGTGATCATACGATTGGAGATCAGCGATGGCTAAGAAACCCTTACCAAAAGAAGAAAATATTTATGAAACAGATTGTCCCATCCTCTATGCGATGAATCTGATCGGGCAGAAATGGAAGCTCCCGATCCTGTGGTATATAGCGGATGCAGAGGATCAGACTCTCAGGTACCGTGAGCTGGAGCGAAAGGTCGTAGGCATCACAGCGACCATGCTGACGAAATGTCTGCGTGAGCTGGAGCGTGACGGCTTTATCACGAGAAAGCAGTACAGCACCATACCGCCGACGGTCGAATATTCGCTGGCGGACAGGGGAAGGACACTTATCCCCGCGCTCGAATCCGTATATCAGTGGGCGGATGAGCAGATGAAAGGCAAAGGAGAATGACGGTGAACGGCAGCAAGGGAGGATACCGGATGAAACAGTATATAGTCGATGCATTTACAGACAAAGCTTTTTCGGGCAATCCTGCAGCGGTCTGTGTGATGGACCAGTGGCCTGCAGAAGAGTCAATGATGAAGCTGGCAATGGAAAACAATCTTTCGGAAACGGCATTTATCGTCAGGGAAGAGCAGGGATATCATCTGAGATGGTTCACACCAGGAGCAGAAGTTGAGCTGTGCGGGCATGCAACGCTGGCGTCTGCGTTTGTAATACTGAATTATATCGAGCCTGAGAGCAGTGAGGTCAGCTTCAGTACCCTGAGCGGTATACTTACGATCAAAAGAAAAGGAACTCTGTACGAGATGGATTTTCCGACATATGAGCTCAGGGAGATCCCTGTGACTGATGAGATGGAGAAGGCCTTCGGATATCGCCCGGTCAAGGCTGTTCTGGGAATGGATCTTGTCTGTGTGTTTGAAACAGAGGAACAGGTCAGGACAATGGAGCCGGATCAGTCTATGCTCATGAGGATCGAAGGACGTCTGCAGAATGCTACCGCGGCAGGCAAGGACGCGGACTGCGTATCGCGGAGCTTTGCGCCTAAGGTAGCGGTTCCCGAGGATCCGGTCTGCGGCTCGGCTCATTGCCAGATCGCTGATTACTGGTCAAAGGAACTCGGCAAAGCAAAGATCCATGCATATCAGGCATCGAAGCGAGGCGGCCATCTGTACTGCGAAATGCAGGATAACGGAAGGATCAGCATCAGCGGCGAAGCGGTATTGGTGGCAGTATCCGAAATCTGCGCAGAGCTGTGAGTCAATGTGGGACGAACCGTTCCATATTTTGAAATAAGTTAGAGTAATCTAATCTAAACAACAATACATCCCGAAAATGCAGAGAAGTATACACTGGAACAGCTTGCTGAAATAATCGGCTGTTCCCCTAAGCATCTTGGCGATGTGGAAAGAGGTACTGTAAGCGCTTCATGGCCGCTGGCGGTAAAGATCGGAAAGGCGTTGAATACTGGTGTTGACTACTATCTCGCTGATACCTCTGACCAGTATTTTGATATCCAGATAGATTTGGAGATTTCCAATATCTGACTGCGATATCATTGTAGAGACGGAAGAAGCCTTGCACAACATTGAGGATCCCGTTGAGATCGCGGTCGGTGTCATGAAGGCGGCCTGCAAATTCTATGGCGCTGACTG
>JAFRLN010000030.1 GCA_017431175.1 Mogibacterium sp. | reverse complement strand
GTACAGACAATATACCATGAAAATGGCCGAGAATGCATCTGATTCTCTGCCATTTATGCTTTAAATGTGCTCCCGTCATGGAAATTACTTTTACGGCTGGAACTTGTTTCTACAAACTGGAAGTTACCTTTTCATGTGACCCATTATTTCAGCATGCAGCCCGCGGCCAGCCATTGGCCCAGTAAAGCAGAATACTCTACATAAATCAGTGCTCAGATCCGATTCATTCTGTGCAAGGCGGAATTCGATAATTCATTTAAAGCAGAAATAGTAATGCAAGGCGGAGTTCGGGAATTCATCAAAGGCAGAATAAGTAATGCAAGGCGGAGTAAGATTCAATTCAATAGGAAGTGAGCTGAAGAAAACCTTCGGCTGCAGGACCGTCAAGCTCAGCATTGACGCCGGTTTTACATGCCCTAACAGAGACGGCACATGCGGCCGGGGCGGCTGCGCTTTCTGTTCAGGCGACGGTTCCGGCGAACTTGCCGCCCACCTCTCAGCACCATCAGACATTGCCTCAATTGACATCTCTGAACTATCATCAGACTATTCCGGATCTATATCCGGCCAGTCCGATGATACGCAGAATAATTCACTAAGGCAGTCTGTCTCTGACTCGATCTCTGAGCAGATCGCTCTGCTCTCTGACAAATGGCCTGACGCTGCTTACATCGCATATTTCCAGTCGCACACCAACACATATGCGCCTGTTGAAACTCTTCGCAGGCTCTATTTCGAAGCTCTTAGTGACCCCCGCATTTCCGGCATTGCCATTGCCACTCGACCGGACTGCCTGCCGCCGGATGTCCTCGACCTTCTCGAAGAGATCAGCCGCGATCACTACATGTGGGTCGAGCTCGGCCTGCAGACCATCCATGAAGAGACGTCCCGCGCGATGGGTATCGGTTATGATCTTGCAACCTATGACCGCGCAGTTGCAGACCTGTTATCGCGCGGCATCAGGGTCGTTACCCACCTCATACTGGGGCTTCCGGGCGAGACGGAAGAAATGATGCTGGAGTCAGTGCGCTATGTCTGTCGCCAGCCGATCTTCGGTATCAAACTCCACCTCATGAATGTGATCAAAACATCCCGTCTCAGTGAGATGATGCCTGACTACGTTCCTTTTGGCAGTATCGAAGAATATGTGGACCTCGTGGTACGCTGCCTTGAGATCATCCCGCCTGAGATCACGATCCACAGGCTGACCGGTGACGTTCCGCGTCGCCTCCTGATCGCGCCTGAATGGAGCTACCGCAAACGCACCATCCTCAACATGATCAACAGCGAACTTGCCCGCAGAAACACATACCAGGGCGCCGCGATTTGATTTATTTCAAAGCAGCCAGGCTTCGATCATCGCATCAATGATTCTGGCATCAAAGCCACCTTTTTTATTGTTATACGTCATGATCAGGTTATCCCAAGGAACGATATCATGTTGAATGTAGTTTGTTACTTTCTGGATATTCCACATGACATAATCCTCGTCATTCACCTTTCCGAAATGTTCCCAGTATATGATTTTGTTATCACGCGGCCGCAGTATAGTAAAGTCAGGCGCATACCCATCAATATCTATGATAGTAAGAGGAGCCTCATATCGATGTGGTATCCCAAAATGATCCAGCCTTGAAGTGATATAGATTTCACCGCCGGATCTCATATCCACACCCTGAAGTGACACAGATTTCAATCCGTCGACATAGAAATCTTCCTTTGGAGTAAAATTCTTCTCCCATTCATCTCGTCTGATTGTATTGTAAAATAATCCTTCGTAAAGCTGTGGGTACTTCGCAATGAAAGAACCCATCACTGATTGCTCATCTATTGGTTCGAATTTCATTAACGCTTTCTCAATAAGGCTGATATCCTTCTTCACCCCTTTCAACGCAGCCTCAACATACTGTTTCCTAACAAGTCCCAGCACCTTGTCCGAATCATTACTTATTCCATATCTGCGCTCTTTCTTACGATTGCCAGTCTTCGCAAACCGCTGATAGTACAAATATTTACCTTCCCGTTGTACTATATAAAGAGATCCATCAGGCAGAGAATTAATTTCATGTTCCAGATCAGCTTTCTTCTCCAGTAGTATACTAAGCAGCTGTTCTAATCGTTCCTTATATATCATTCCATGCTCCTTTCACTGTCTGCGAGCAGCTATTCTATTCAATCATTGTTTAGCATCCCATGTTGATTTCACTGCTTGCGAGTAACTGTACTACTCTTTCCTTACATACTTACTATTAACACGTGTAAGGTATGTGCCAGAGGGACTTTTGGGTTTTAGTGTACATGTTTTTTTGAAATATCGAATATATGTACACTAAAGCTGCCAGATTCACTTGAAAAGGGTCACAACTTGTTTTTCAATCACTTGAAAAGCATTATTAATCAACTGATTCTAATTCTTATCAAAAGTTGTCAAATTGCTATACCTCAGTATTTTCAAGGCGTTTGTCGATTGTTATGGTTTAAATATCCATTTTAATAAATGACCCTTATTCATTATATTTCCTTGCTTACCCTCCTTCAACTTATCTCGCAAGAATTAGTGTACATATTTCATGCTTTTTTTAAAAAAATGTACACTATTTTGCGAAACTCCCCCCAACTCCATTGTGAATGTCTTTCGGTTCAGTCGATACTGCCTTGAAGCTGACATTAAGAGTGTTTGGAATACAGTTCTCCTGATTCCCTTGATCACATGTTCAAACTTATTATCTATCATCCAACAATATGTCTTTGTTCAATCTCGCAGCACGAAAAATCCCCGGTCCTGTGGATCGGGGATCACTTTTAAACATTTATGTTGTGTATATTCAGTTGAGTGCTGTAAGGAAACGGTAGCATACGCGCCGCCCACATATCTTCTTTTGCAATACGCTGCGGGGCAGAGATGACAGAAGAACCGTCCCTGTGTCATCCTACTTTCCGGTTGTGTAGTTGTCAAAGTAGCCCTGGATGAGTACGACCGGGGTGCCCTTGTCGCCGGAGCCTGATGTCAGGTCGCAGAGTGAGCCGATCAGGTCTGTGAGGCGTCTTGGGGTCGTTCCCTCGGAAGCCATGTTGCCTACGAGGTCGGACTCCTTCTCGAGGATAGCCTTGGAGATAGCTTCTTTCAGTTCCTCTCCTGACAGGCTTGAGTAGTCGTTGTCAGCGAGGTATTTGAGCTTGAGCTCGTTCGGAGTTCCCTCGAGTCCGGATGTGTATGCCGGTGAAACTACAGGGTCAGCAAGCTCCCAGATCTTTCCTACAGGATCCTTGAAAGCGCCGTCGCCGTAGATCATGACTTCTACATGCTTTCCGGTCTTCTCTTTCACCTCTGCCTGGATCTCCTCTACGAGGCCCTGGCAGTCACGCGGGAAGAGCTTGATCGTATTTTCAGTTGCTTTGTTGGAGCCGAGCAGACCGTAGTTCTCATTGTATCCGCTGCCATTGACAGGTGCGTTCAGGATCTCGTCCATGCCGTATACGTTAGCGCCCTTGCTGCGGAGGATCCTCTTGGTGCGGGCCCTGGTGTGGATGTCGCAGGTTATCACATTGTTGGTGTAGTTGAGGATCTCTTCTGCGTGGTTAGCGAAGATAATCTGTGGCTCTGCGCCCATCTCTCTGATGATGTCACCATAGTAGCTGACATAGTCAACGCCGGTGAACTGGTGCTTGTTCTCGCCGAACAGTTCTCTGTACTTTTCGAGAGCGAGAACATCGCTGTATGGATTTACTCCGGATTTGTCGATCTGGTCAAAAGTGAGGAGCGCGTTGCCGACCTCGTCTGAAGGATAGCTCAGCATCAGGACGATCTTCTTAGCGCCCTTTGCCATACCTCTGAGACAGATCGCGAATCTGTTTCTTGAAAGGATCGGCCAGATAACACCTACAGTATCACCGCCGAGCTTTGCCCTGACATCCTCTGCGATAGCGTCAATGCTTGCATAATTGCCCTGGCATCTTGCGACTACAGACTCAGTGATGCAGATGACGTCTCTGTCTCTGAGCTCAAAGCCCTCTGCCTCTGCTGCCTCGAGTACGCTTGCTACGACCTGGCTGCCGAGGTCATCTCCCTCACGGAAAATCGGGCATCTGATGCCGCGTGATACTGTTCCTACTTTTCTTTCTGTGCTCATCTTGGACCTCCCCCAACTGATAAACTAATATATTTGCATTTCATCAGGCAGATAATTGCAAGACTTCAGCGTCGCGCAATCAAACATCTGATGATTAGCTTTACGATTAAAGCCCCCTGTGTCAATGGCTTCTGAAATATAACTGAACGAATAAATACTCCCTAGTTCGCGGATCAGCGCCATCCGACGAATAATTGTACCACCTAATGCCATATATCTTCAATAACAATCGGCAGCACACGCTATTCATTTATTACAAGACTTATCATACTTTTTGCGTATGAGCCGGATCTGAATGTATGTATCGCGTGAGTACTTTTGCCTTACCCCGGACAGAGTTATAGAGCCCATATCGAAACCATGCTCCGTCACTGCAATACTGTACTTGTCAGAAAGCGTACGAAAACCCGCAAGGTCACCTTTCATGACTTTGCGGGTTTTGGCCGGCAAAATATTCTTATTTCTTCTCGATGACTTCGCCGCTGTTCTTGTAGATGCTGTTTTCAGGAACGACTCCCCTGACGCAGGATGTCGGATAGATATTGCTGTTCCTGCCGATGACTGTTCCAGGGTTGCATACAGAATTGCAGCCTACTTCTACATGGTCACCGAGCATAGCGCCGAACTTCTTGATCCCAGTCTCGATATCTTCAGTTCCGTTGTGGACCACGACCAGCTTCTTGTCGGACTTGACGTTAGAAGTGATCGAACCTGCGCCCATGTGGCTGTAGTATCCGAGGATGGAGTCACCTACATAATTGTAGTGCGGGGTCTGAACATGATCGAAAAGGATGACGTTCTTGAGCTCGACCGAGTTGCCTACAACGCAGTCAGCTCCGACCAGAGCCGATCCTCTGACAAAAGCACAGTGTCTGACTTCTGTGTTCGGTCCGATGATGCAAGGTGATCCGAGGTATGCGCTTGGGAAAACCTTAGCAGTCTTGTGTACCCATACGTTCTCACTTACTTCCTCATATTCTTCAGGATCCAGAGTCGGTCCGAGCTGAAGGATGAAGTCCTTGATGCCCTTCAGAGCTTCCCAAGGGTAAGTGAACTGCTCAAGATAATCCTTCGCAAGAGTATGATCAAGGTCATACAGATCTTTGATAGTATACATAATTATTCCTTTCAGATATCAGTATAAACAGCGGGGTAAAGCATTTGAAGATTATGTCATTCCGCAAGAGCAGCTGACAATTCCGCTGACGCTGAACCGACTGACCGGCTGACATTTGCAACTGTCTGAGCGAAGCGAGTTTTGCAAATGTCCCGGGAAGCGGTGAAGCAGCTGCATGAATTGTCCTGCGATGAGGACGCAGAATCTGCAAATGCTTTACCCCGCTGTATCAGTGCTATTCGACTACGTGTCCTTTTTCCTTGATCTTGGCGATGATCTGGTCTACGTATTTCTCGCAGACTTCTTCGCTGTCAGCCTCGACCATTACACGGATCACAGGCTCAGTACCGGATTCACGCAGCAGTGTGCGGCCGGTATCACCGAGGATCTCTTTTACCTTCTGGTCTTCTGCGAGGACGTCAGGATCTGTCATGCAAGCCTTCTTGCTCTTGACTCTGATGTTCTTGAGGACCTGTGGGTAGAAGACTACAGGAGCAGCGAGCTCACTCATAGGCTTCTTCTTAGCAAGCATGACCTCCATCATCTTGAGGGATGTCAGGATTCCGTCACCTGTAGTAGCGTACTTGGTGAAGATGATATGTCCGCTCTGCTCGCCGCTGATACGGTTGCCGGTCTGGACCATATTCTCATAGACATACTTGTCGCCGACCTTAGTCTGATCATAGTCGATGCCGACCTTGTCGAGCGCTTTGTACAGACCGAAGTTGGACATAACAGTCGTAACTACCTTATTGTTGAGGAGTTTGCCTCTCTCCTTCATGTAGAGACCATAGATGTAGAGGATGTGGTCACCGGTGACAACATTGCCCTTCTCATCTACGCACAGGCATCTGTCAGCGTCGCCGTCATAGGCAAAACCAACGTCCAGTCCGTTGTCTACTACGAATTTCTGCAGGTGCTCGATATGTGTCGAACCGCAGTTAGTGTTGATGTTGTAGCCATCCGGTTCATCGTTCATGACGTAGACCTTAGCTCCGAGCGCGTCGAAAACGCCCTTTGCGATCTGCCATGCGGCGCCGTTAGCAACATCCAGACCGACTTTGACATCCTTGAAGCTGTACTTGGACATCGAGATCAGATATCCGATATATCTGTTACGTCCGCTGACATAGTCAACTGTACGGCCGATCTCGTCTCTCTCTGCCATAGGCAGCTCCATCTCGCCGTCGATAAAAGCTTCGATGCGCAGAAGTGTCTCTTCGTCCATCTTCTCGCCGTTGTTGTTAACGATCTTGATACCGTTGTCATAGTATGGATTGTGCGAAGCACTGATCATGATACCGCAGTCAAAATCATCGACTCTTGCGATATATGAAACGGACGGTGTCGTAGTTACATGCATGATGTACGCGTCAGCACCGCTGGCCATGAGACCTGTGCACAGAGCATACTCGAACATATAGCTTGAACGTCTTGTATCCTTGCCGATTACGACCTTAGCCTTCTTGTCGAGTCTCTTGCCGTAGTACCAGCCCAGGAAACGGCCGATCTTGATCGCGTGTTCAAAAGTAAGAGTCTTGTTAGCCTCGCCTCTGAAGCCATCAGTTCCGAAATACTTACCCATATTCTCTTTCTCCTTTGAGTCACTTGGACTGTTCTTTATCTTTTTCTTCATTGTTCCATTGCCTCCTTTTGCGGATGACAGTGGACGGTTCTGCGAAGTGACAGGGGGATGGTTCTCGTGTCATCACATCAGGCTCCGGAGATGACAACAGAACCGCCTCCTTGTCACCTCACAGATCCATACCCTTGTCTCATCTGTATTGTTTCTGCTTTTGTCGTGAATCAGAGTCTCTGATCTCTCTCGATGTCGAGGAAGTACTTGTATGTATCAACTGTCAGCTCGCCGCAAGCTTCTTCGTCACAAGCGATAATAGCGCCGTTGTGCATCTGAAGTGCAGAGCATGTCCACTTCTGGCTTACTCCGCCCTCAACTACAGCTGCCATAGCTCTTGCTTTGTTGTGGCCGCTGATCAGAACGAGGACTTCCTTGGAATCTGTAACGGTGCCGATTCCCACGGACAGAGCCTGTGCAGGAACTGCTTCAGGGTCATTGCCGAAGAATCTGGAGTTGACGATCCTAGTGTCTGTTGTCAGGTCGCGGAGACCTGTACGTGAAGTGAGTGAAGTAAACGGCTCATTGAATGCCAGATGTCCGTCTACGCCGATGCCGCCCATGAACAGGTCGATGCCGCCGTAGCTTGCGATCTTCTCTTCATAACGTGCGCACTCGCCTTCCGGATCATCAGTCATGCCGTTGAGAATGTTGATGTTCTCAGGCTTCATGTCTACGAGATGATCGAAGAAATTGTCGTGCATGAAGTACCAGTAGCTCTGGTCGTGCTCATGAGGAAGTCCGAGGTACTCGTCCATGTTGAAAGTTACAACATTGCTGAATGACAGCTCGCCGGATTTGTTCTTAGCGATGAGCTCCTTGTAGACTCCGATCGGGGAGCTTCCTGTAGGAAGTCCGAGGACGAACGGTCTGTCTGCTTCAGGTCCTGCCTGGTGAGCTTTGATCTTAGCAGCGATATAGTCTGCTGCCCATTTGCACATCTTGTTGTAATCATCCTGAATTACTACTCTCATGTCTTTCTCCTTTTTTTATATTGAATTGAATTTCTGATCTGTTTTACCGCTTAGCCCAGGATCTGATTTTGGCCCGGACCAAAAGAAGTATAGCATTGCAAAAAAGCGCAGTAAATATGTGCGGACGAATTTCGTTGATTTTATACGCCTACAGGAGTATAGTAAAGACAGCTTTACATTTATACAGGAGCGAATCAGATCAATGATAAGAACTCTGTATCACGGATCACCGAGAATAGTGCGTACGCCGTATTTTGGCGGTGGCAATGCCGGAAATGATTTCGGCATCGGCTTTTACTGCACTGACAGCCATGACGTGGCCGCCGAGTGGGCATCCGGGCGCGCGCGGGACGGTTTTGTCAACACCTACAGACTAAACGATACCGGCCTTCGGACGCTTGACCTCGGTTCACCCCAGTACTGCATCCTGCACTGGCTCGGAATGCTTCTGAACTACCGTGAATTCGACACCCTCACCCCGCGCGCGTATCAGGCGAGAGACTATCTGCGTACGGCCTTTGCGATCGACCACCAGAGTTACGATTGCATCACAGGCTGGCGGGCAGACAATGTGCATTTTGCGTTCGCTCAGAGTTTTATCAATGGAGAGATCTCTTATGAGCAGCTGAGGGACGCGGTCAGACTGAGCGGTCTGGGGCGTCAGATCGTGATCAAGAGCAACAGAGCGTTCGACCGGCTGCTGTTCAACGGATATGAAGTAGTCAGGAGCCGCGATGTCTACCCTGTGAGAGTCACAAGGGAACACAAAGTTCTTGATGAGATAGCCGCATCGATAAGGAAAAGCAGCGGCAAAGGGCTTTATATAGATCAGATGATGGAAGAAAATGTGCAGGACTACGATCCGCGGCTGATATAAAATGCCAGATTCTGCAGAAATGGCGGAAACGATGAAAATTATTGAAATAGCGGGAATATAAATAATTGCGAAATTGGCTGAAACGTTGAAAAATGGTAACAAATAACGATAAATATATACTCGTCAATATGACCAGCGTGTCACTTGGCAAAATGCTCGACCACGCAGTTCACAGCCTGCATCAGAAGCCTGATGCTTTCTTTGAGCTGTTTATCGCCTCAGGAATGGCCGGCGCTTTTGAACAGATGGATATCCTGACGATCGCCGGCAGATCCGGCATCGAGCTTTCCTATGAAGTGCTCAGGATATGCGGTATCTCTTTTGATCGTTTAACTCCGCGTCATACTACAGGCAGGAGCAGGGAGTTCTCCGCCGGAAGCGCTCTCGCTGAACTTCAGTCCTCGACCGGTCTTCCTTATGAAGAGATAGTACAAATACTGCCTGTTTCCGAGATCATCAGCATGTATGAGAACTATCACAGCAGATCCGTAAGCGAGCTCCCGTGGCAGATGGACGATGAAGACAGGCGAGCAGCGATAGAAGAGATCAAAGCCACCTTCCCTGCAGAACTTCATAAGCAGTTCGAGAGCAGACAGCAGGAACGATCCGTTGCAAACAAAGAGACGCACCTCAAACAGATGCGTCTTAAGAACGGTCTCAGCCAAAGCCAGCTTGCTGCCGCCTCAGGTGTGCCGGTACGTACCCTGCAGCAATATGAACAGCGCCGCAAAGATATAAACAAAGCCCAATTCGAATACATCGCCAGACTGTCCGCAGCGCTACACTGCGATCCCGCCGAGCTCCTGGAAAGGTGACAGCTGGGACGTTTCGTTTTGTCACATTTGACAGCTGGGACGTTTCGTTTTGTCACATCAGTCCAGTTGCGACGGTTTGTTCCATCCGAAGTAGTGGAGAGACCAGAAGTACTGTTCTTCTTGTTGATCGTGCCCTTCTCCGTAATTATCAAATTGTTTGTATTCAGCGATTGCATAAGTTTCCACCGGTTCCTGTCCATCTACATGGGTCTGAAGATCCAGATAGTACATGTCCCCATACTGCTTGATCTGCTGCAGATTTACAGCAGCAGGAGTAGTCAAAGCATCTCCGGTGAAGGCAGAATAATAATCCTTTTTGCTATTCTCTTCGTTAACATATGCCAGATGCTTTTCTTCAAGGCTGCTGATAGCATCGAGCAAATGCTCTTCATCGATATTGTAAATGAATCCCATGCACCAGTCTGTAAGATCTTTTTCCGCGGCTATGTAGTCATATCCTGATTCCCACCATCCTCTCGGATCAGTTATACTGGCATCAGCAGCGCCTCCTTTGAAGCCCGTTACAGGATATACGGACGAATTGATCAGATTGGTTGAAATAACGGCATACAGAATGTTTTCAGCGCTTTGTACAGATGATGCATCAAATTCAGTTTCGCCGCCGGTATATGCGTAATAATCTACCAGAAGATCCAGCAGGGATTTTTCCTGAGGAATTGTGGTGCCGGAAAGATTTTTTGAGGCGTCCAAAGCATTTTGACAGTTAAAATCCCATATATTCTCTTCTTCTTCAGCGGTTACCTCATCCTGAGTCTCTGCAGTTTCAGCCACTTTTTCTATTTCCTGCTCAGAAGTGTTGTCTTCTGGTGCGACATCTGTTTCATTCTGACCGCAGGAAATCATAAGCACAGAAAGCACCAGAATGAGTATCAGGCTTAGTTTTCTACGGATATGATCATTGATACATTTCTTTTTCATGAAACTAATACCTCTATTTCATCGTGAGACATGAATAGGCTTTCTATTGGAGACAAGGAACCGCCACATGTTTCCTCAAAATGTGACAAAACGAAACGTCCCAGCTGTCACATCAGTCTTTCTTTCTTACGTAGAATACTTTGGCTGTCGGGTTGGCGCCGTCCTGGCTTTCACCTCTGAGTTCGTATCTCTTGAGGCTCTTGATCAGTCCTGACAGCTTGGAAAAGCCGAAGTTACGGACATCGAAGTCAGGGAATTTCTGGCTGAGCTTGCTGCCCAGATCGGAAAGCATGATCCAGCCGTCTTCTGCCGATTCGTCGTCGATGATAGTATCGATCTCCTCGATGATCACGGTCTTGTTCAGGCCGCTCTTTTCCTCGGATTTTGGCGCGCCCAGTGCTTTGGCTTCCTTAGCCGCCCTGATCTCTGCTTCTTTGTACTTATTCAGCAGGACGTCAAGATAGAGGAACTTGTCGCAGGAGCTTCGGAATGAGACCGGTGTCTTGGTCTCTCCCATACCCACGACATAGATCTCTGACTCTCTCATTCTCGATGCCAGCTTGGAAAAATCGCTGTCTGACGACACGATGCACATGCACTGGTAGCTTGAGCCGTGCAGCAGGTCCATAGCGTCGATGATCAGCGCTGAATCAGATGAGTTCTTGCCCTTCGTATTATGGAACTGCTGGATAGCGTTGAACGAATACTCCATGATGGCGTTTTTCCATGAAGAAAGTGACTGATCTGACCAGTCTCCGTATATCCTGCGGCATACGACTGTCCCCAGTCTGCTCGCCTCATCGAGTATCATCTTAGCGTACTTGAATGAGATGTTTTCGGCATCTATCAGTACCGCTACCTTCATTATTTCGTCTTTCATATATAATCTGTCCTCCGGTAATTATCGTTATGTTATGAAGCCAGACGCTCGAAGATGGACCCCTCAGCATTCTTTTCATCTGGGTGTGAAGAACATCCGCGTCTGTTTTCTGCGATTTATTCGATACCGACATTCATAATAGCACAAATCCGAACTGAAGCAAAAGACTGAAACGGATGCATTTTTCTCTCTTTATGGCTGCATCCATTCTCTCACCAGCGCGATCTCCTGCCGGTATCCTTCATCGTCATTCGGCGTCTCGAGTATAAACGGGCGGTTCTGCAGGAGCGGATGCTGCACGACACGCCGGAGCGCTTCCTCGCCTATCCTGCCCTGTCCGAGTTTCTCGTGCCTGTCTTTTCTGGCGCCGCAGATATTTTTGCTGTCATTGAGATGTATCGCAAGCAGTCTGTCCAGCCCGATGATCCGGTCGAACTCTGCCAGCACTCCGTCCAGGTCGCTTTCGATATCGTAACCGCCGTCCCACACGTGACACGTGTCAAGGCACACACCGATCCGTCTGCCCGGAATAAGCGCTTCTGCAGTGTCGATCATGGCTCTTATCTCTTCAAAAGTGCCGCCCATCTCGCTGCCTTTGCCGGCCATGGTTTCGAGCAGAATGATATTGCCAAGCTCCTTCCCGCTCCTGTCTTCGACTTCAGCGATGATATCCGCAAGGCCTTCAGCGATCTGCCTGATTCCTGTTTCCGCGCCCTGACCTGTATGGCTGCCCGGATGGAAGTTGTAGAAATTCCCCGGCATTGACTGGAGCAGCAGCAGATCATCGCGCATCATCTCGCGGGTATTCATCCTGACCTCTTCCTTAGCCGAGCACAGATTCATAGTATAAGCACCATGCACGACAAGCGGCCCGAAGTTCTCCCGGGCAAGTAATTCCTTCAGCTTCTCAATATCTTCAGGCGAGGCCGGTTTAGACCTTCCTCCGCGGGGATTCCTCGGAAAGAAGGCAAAAGTATCTCCTCCAAGAGATACTTCTTCCCGGCCCATGGCCTCATAGCCGGCTGAAACCGATACATGATTGCCGATATAAATCATTCACTATACCTCTTTTACTATCTATCGTATCATCCCCGTGTCGTCTTTTATTCAAAGAACCGTCTTTTACCACTCTCGCGCGACAGAAAAGAACCGCCGAGAGACGGGAATGTCCTGAACGTGATTTCGAATGCTTCTATGTTTTCACAGAACCAGCCTGTTCTCCTGACCGCAAATACTACATTCCGGAATGCGTATCTGTATCTGTCCTCCAGCAGCACGCTCTGAAATGCGTCTGAAACAAGATAAGGCGAATTTCGGCAGGTCCCGCAGCCGAACGCTCCGAGAACCAGTGCTTCGATATCATTTTCTATTGCAACCTCGAATATGTTTCTGATCCGCCTGCACAGCAGCTCTTTCATGCAGGGATCATCCGGAGCTTTTTCTCTGTCGAGAACAACAGGAGCAGCACAGGTCAGCACATCCACTCTCATCAGCGGATCTGCATCTCCCTCTATAACTGCCACTCCCGGAGAATAGATGACTCTGTCAGACGCAAAGATGACATCTCTCCTGATGTGCTCTTCTACTTCTTTCTCGTGCTCAGAATAGTAGTCCGCCGCATTGGCGCTCGTAAGGCACAGGTACAGATTCGATTCCCGGCACAGATAATTCTCCTGCCCGTCTCCCCCGCTCATTGTTCCGCATCCGGGCTTCAGAGGATTCGCAAAATTCAGCACCGCGGTCCTCTTGCTGCAGGCATAATCAGCAGCCGTCATCAGTGTAAAGCTTTCTTCGAAAGAAACCTCCATATCCTTATACACAGGTTTCTTATCAGAAACGAATCCTTCATCATAGATACGGGTGCCGGCTATCGCTTCGTCTGTCAGCCGCATCAGCTTCTCATCACCCCGGAACCGTTTCATGGTTTCATTGAAAGCTTCTATGTTTTCTCTGGCCAGTCTTTTTTCCGTTGCATCGGTATCATTCCTCAGGTTACTGTCGAATCTGCGGCCATTCTGCCTCAGCTCTTTTCTGAAAGCCCTGAACCTGTCGTTCATCAGTCCGGCCATGTAATAAGTGTTCAGGTTATCAGCACTCAGCTCGTCAACCGAAGACGCGCCGATTCCCTCCGGGTAATCGCAGACTATATACTTGTCGTTGACTTCTGCATAACCCAGAACCAGCTTTTTCTTCCCATCTTCTGCTTTCACTACAGAACCTATAGGGAAGCAGGAATAAACTGCCAGCGAATGTTTACTGTACGGTTCTTCTTCGCTGACAGCAAGATCTACAGGCATTACGCCATAGTTCAGGATGTCTGCGTCAAAAGTTCTTCTCAGATAGCCCTCGTAAAACAATCCCCCATAGCCGAGGTAATGCAGTTCGATCGGGGTGGCTTTATCTATTTCTGCTTCTATCAGATCCGGAAGTACCACGCCTTCAGGATACTTGCATAACAAATAACACCTGCCCCCTTTACTGTACCCGGTGATCATGTACATCTGATCAGTGCAGTCACCGATGATTCTGATCACCGATCCGACGGGCAGATGGCGCAGCACCAGCTCCTTTTCGTCCTTATCTTCTTTTCTCGGAATAAATTCAAGCCCCATGTCAGTCCTTCTGTGTCACTCCTGCCGGCCCTGGAATATCGCGATATGCGTATCCGGCGATATGTCATCTTCTATATTATTGATCTCGAACCGGATCATATAGGTGTCGCTGCCGACTGCTTTTGTAGCGATGTACAGACCGTCAAAGTCCTGCACCAGGTCGACATCGAGCATCTCGATCAGCTGGCTGACATTGATATATTCATCTACGCCGAAAAGTGTCTCCATATTGCCGTACACTGAAGTACACTCTACATCATCCTCGATATCTTCCTTGGACAGCCGCGGAAAACCGAAGAAAAGCCTGTCGTTTCCGTCCACTTTGAGAACGACGCCGCCGTCAAAAGTGCCCTCGTCCTCCAGCGAGTCAAAACGTTTTGAGATGTTCCCGTATGTGTCGCCGATTGGATTGAACGACTCAAAAAACTCCCAGCCCACAGCAGAACCATCGGACTGCGAGTCATTCCCGCCAGAAGAACAGGCGGGAAGCATCGCCAGAAGCAATACGAGTATTATTAATACAGATAAGCCTTTTCTCATAACTACAGTCTTCTAATAATACAGCTGGCTTTCAGGATCGGACAGGTCAATCATTGGCGTTCCATCGCTGTATTCCTCTATGGTTCCGTAGATCTGAACTTCTTTGCCCTTGATATGATCAAGATCACTGCCCTCCTGATAATAGCCTCTTTCCTTGATATCTCCGTGCCAGATCGTTGCCAGGAACCTTCCCTCATCTTCAGTACCGATGCTGATGAATGTAAGGTTGCCATAATCAACACTTACAACGGGACCGGTCACGGTCACTGTTTCACCAATATGCAGGTACGCTTCATCCCAGTAGATCTCTTCACTGTCGAAGTGCTCTTTATCATCGAAGTCACCATCTACAGTGTCGAACTCAAGTGGCTGGATGTTTTCATATTTCTTCATCCAGTCCCGGTACTTTGTATCGAATTCTGCCTTGCTCAGATCCTGTTCCTCGTAATTGCCGGCACCGTTAGTTACATTATGCCTCAGCAGACGGCGCATGTCATACTCAGGGTCGCCCGTAATCTGAGAATACAGTCTGTCAACGAGAAGCACATTATTATCATTGTCATCGTAAGGATAATCATCGACGTAGTATGTGCTCAGGAATTCATTGTCATTGAAATCAGAGTCATACATGTAGACGCACCTGCTCCCGGCATCATAGACTATTTCCGAATACCCATCGCTGAAAGCAGAGATGTCTCCGATATCCATCACCGTTCCATGATTGATAGTATATACCTCTGCCGAGAATGCATGCGGCTTATCAAAGTCATCATATATTCCCGGATAATTAGCATTGTCCTCATCAGTGACCAGGAGCTCCGGTACATCGTCATCGTTCAGATCAACCAGCGCATAACAGTCATACATATTGATCGTATCCTGATAGATAGCATAATAATCCACTTCCGGCTCTGCGGTCTGCTGCGGCTCAGACTGCGGTTCTTGCTTCTGTACTGAAGCAGATTCTGAACTGCCGCCGCACGAGTTAAGCAGCATCACAGCAGCGAAAATGGCAATAAACTGATACAGCCAGACTCTTCTTTTCCCGTTCTTTCTCATCGGTCAGCCCTCCGTCAGATATGGTAAGCGCAGTACAGATGTGATAAGCGCATCGCTCTTCAAGATTTTCTTTATTTTAGCAAGAATGCCCTCTGGCTGCTGTCAGGGGGCACATTTGAGATAGTAAGACAACGGTTGGGTCTCTGTCTCCACGCACAAGTTGATGACAAGAGAGCCTCCCCTGTCATTTAGATGTAATCCCTGGTGTCACGGTCACTACCATCGCCACTGTCATTCTCGTTGGCGCTGTCGCTCTCACCGGAATTGTCGCTCTCACCGGAATCGTCACTCTCTTCGACGCTTTCATCCTCGGCGGCATTTTCGCTCTCATCGACAGTATCTCTTATGAACTGATGGAGCCTTTTGGTGTCGATCCATCTGTCGTCTTCTGTGTCGCAGTTGAGAACTACGGTTATGTATGTTTCGCCTTCGTACTCATACACTCCGGCATAGCAGAATCCGGCGATCGGCTGAGTTCCGGTCTTGCCGCCCTTGAAGTTATCGTCGTATCCGAGGATCAGTGTAGTCGACTCGAGATCCCACGTATTGCCGGTACGCTTTCCGGTGATGGTTTTGTACTGGGTCGCCATGGCCTCGCGGATATCCGGGAAAGTGTAGGCAACAGCAGTCAGTTTTGCGACGTCACGGGCTGTCGAATAATGGTTATCCTCATCAAGTCCGTGCGGATTGACAAAGTGAGTGTCTCTCAGCCTCAGTTCAGAGGCACGCTCATTCATCATATCGACAAAATCGCTGACGTTTCCGGATACTCCTTCAGCGATCGCCACGGCTGCGTCATTCGCGGACGGCAGCATCATGGCATACATGAGATCGTAATTGCTGTACACGTCCCCGGGCTCGAGTTCGTACCAGATCTGGCTGGTCGAAGCTGCGTTGGCACTGATCAGGCTGTCATCCTCGAGTTTACCGCTTTCGATCAGAAGGATCGCTGTCATCAACTTAGTAGTGCTGGCCTGAGCCATCCTTTTGTCGGCATCCTTGTCGTAGATAAGCGTTCCCCTGCCATTTTTGCCGTCCACTCTGTAAACACATGCTGTTTCAGCATTCAGGTATACGTCTGAGGCATCCGGCATCGGTTCCGGTTCCAGATCCATCCCGCTGATGTCCGGCGTCAGAGGTTCTTCTTCGACATAATCCTCAAGCGTTTTAGAAATATCTGAAACACATCTCTTCTCGTGGATCCTGTTCCTGACGGTCCAGTATCCCGTAACCAGAGCTGCAATCAGCAAAAGTATTAATAATCCCAGCACCCACCTTATCTTTTTATCCTTCAACTTATTTCACCTATTTGCGGATATATCGCTTTGATCTGATCGTCCCGGTATATCCTACTCGTCCCACTCGCAGATATAACCGAAGTACTGCTGCATGTAGTACCAAGGTTCGTTCTGGTTCGCTCCGTTATCGCCGCTGTCACACATATCGTTCCAGGTCATATAGTTGTTGGCTGTTGCCCTGGTTGTCTGCAGTTCCATATAATCCTGATCCAGAGTGTTGTTCGGCTGGCGGTCGTGGTCTGCGCCGTCTCCCGGATCCCAGTTATTGTAACTGAACGGTTCCCCGGTGATCCAGCGCCAGCTGCCTTCATTTTCCGCATCTGTGGCACCGAGCCAGTAATGATGTCTCTTGAGGCCGTCTTCTTCTAACTTCTGTCTGATAAAAGCTTGTTCTTCAGCGGAAGTGATCGTTACGAGATGGCCGTTCTTCCCTTTGCAAAGCTCAGCTGCCGAGCTCCAGGATGTGCTTTCATTGTATATCACATAATGATGTCCGTTGAATTCAAGCGCACCCTCCGGATAGGCTGCCGGCGCAGGAGCCGGTTCAGGTTCCGGTTCAGGAGTTTCCTGCTGCTCGGCAGGAGCCGGTTCAGGTTCCGGAACAGGTTCAGGCTCGGAGTCCCCGTTGCATGCCCACATGATAATTCCGATGATCAGGCAGGTAGCTACGATTCCCGCAAGTGCAGCAATGAAAGCGATCATCCTCTTGGACATTCCGCCACCGTCATCGTCATCTTCTTCATCATCATAACCGTAATCAGAATACGGATAATACGGTCCGGAAGGTCCTCCTCCCATACCCGGATCCGGGACCACCGGATCCATCCTGGCAGTATTCCTTCTTACAGGATAATCATCGATAAGACCGTAGGTCACTGCGCCGGTACTGACAGGATCCGGAGCAGGTATCACAGGCTCATGTATGGTCGGCTCCTTGACAGTCGCGTCAACATCAGCATGATCATACCTGTCAAAATACGGATCAAGGACTTGTGTGTTATCTGTGACCGGAACAAAAGCCGCAGGTTCAGGAGCTGCATTATTCTCCTGTACAGGTTCAGGTACTACAGGCGCCTCCTGTACCGGCTCAGGTGCTATAGGCTTTTCCTGTACCAGTTCCGGTGCTGCAGGTTCTGCTTCTGCCGGTTCCGTGATGATAGGTTCAGATTTTTTCGGTTCAGGATTCTCCGAGTCAGAATAAACCGGTCTCGGCTCCGCGGTCACGGCCGGAACATGCTTAGGCTTTACCAGATCGCCGAAATACGGATCCAGAACCAGAGTATCCTCGATTGGCGGCAGATCAGCTTCCGGTTCCGGTTCTGCCGGTACCTCAATAACCGGCAGATCTTCAATAGTCTCAGGTCCTGCCGGTTCTTCCTGTACTGGTTCCGGCTGTAATGGTTCCGGTTCTGCCGGTACCGGTTCAGGAACTGTGATATCCTCCTGTACCGGCTCGATCACTGTAGGCTCATCAGGCGCAGAGTCACTCATCTCATAAAACGGATCCAGAACCACTGTATCATCAGTAACAGCACTGACCTTCTCCGGTTCAGGCTCTGCCGGAATAATATGGATCTGTTCCGGCATTACTGGTTCAGGCTGAATCTGTTCTGGCTCTGCCGGCTCAACATTCACCGGCACAGGATCTGCCGGTTCCAAAACAGGATAAACCGGTACAGGTTCATTGCTGACCATGACCGGTTCTATATCCTCGTCTACCTTTTTCCCGCAGTATCTGCAGAACCGTGCTTTATCACTGATCCGCATACCGCAGTATGAACAATATCTTGCCATTTTCTCCTCCCCTGTCTGTATCGCCGGCATCTCTCAGTCCAAAACCATTCTATGAATATCGCCGGCATCTGCAGCCCAAAAGATTGTTACACTGCCACTTTTCCCGTATTCAGTACGTTGCTCCTGTTCTCTGTAGTATTCCTCCACAGTTCGAATGCCTTATAAGCATCGCTATCAACATACAGGTGCAGCTCATTGTAGAACTCAACCTCATCATAATATGAGTAGCTGCCATCACGTGTTATGATGTAGTCAACAGTCACGCCGGAATCTCCGAATATACTGTATTTGTCCGTCTTGGTTTCGAATTCTGTGTCATCCAGAGCCTCATTCTCATCAAGCGGCGTCCACAGTTCATACTCACTTCCGAAGGCAACCCCATCGTCGCTGCCATGTTTGCTGTAGACATATGAGTTCTTCTCATAATAGCCTATCTCATTATAGTCATCTGAGTCAAATGTTAGTACAGTATTTAATACTTCAGGATATCCCAGATAATCTTCATCTTCGTAGATCGAGAAGATATAGCAGTAGTAGCTGTAAGGCGATACGATCAGTTCCGGGATATCGTCACCGTCGATATATGCCAGTCCGAACACTGTATCAGGAGACTGCATATCCTCGGCAGAGAAGGAATCCAGATATCCCTCTGTCAAAATCGCCTCATACTCATTTTCCCAGATCTTCTGTCTTGCGTCTGCGGCTCTCTCTTCGCTGTTCCTGAAGGACCCGCTCTTCTTATACTGTTCCAGGGCAGCGCGGTAATCTCCTGAAGAATATAAGCTCTCTGCTTTTTTATATCTGGCCGCAGGAATTATCATGTAATACAGGATCGCTGCGATCATCGCAGCAGCGACCGCCAGAGCAACGGCGACGATCGCTGCTTTTTTTGACTCTCTCTTGATCTTCTTCTTGGTCTTCTCCACCTGATGAAGGCGGATATTTTTTCTTTCTTCCAGACCTGCGAGATCCGGATACAGGACAGTATCTGACTGGATGCCGCAGCTGTAGCAGACGTCCTCATTCGCGTTATTGATCGCTCCGCAGCTGCAGAGCCACAGATCATCGACCACACATGCTGCGTATTTGCACGTTTTACCGTTATCTATCCGGAATTGCTTCTCAAGCTCCGCGTCATTGTTCAGCGCTGTCCTGAGCGGCTGCTGCTGCGGCAGATAGCTGACGTGCTCGCTGTAAGCAGCCAGAACAGTGCCGTCATACAGTGTGGCATCTACGACCCTGACTGAAAAAGCAGCGATAGATGTATCGTTAAGCCTGATGAGATCCTGTTCGCCAAAAAACTGATTTCTGGCAACATCAAGATCATCGTATGAATAATCAGTCGACGCAGTCAGCTCTCCTGCCTTATTCATAAGATCCACATGTACACGGACACTGTCTATCACATAGGGACAGAGACTCTGGAACTTTATCTGAACGAGAGGTCTGCTGCTGACATTGTCCCACAGAAGATTCCCTCCTACGATAAGCACAGGCGCTCCGGCACAGTATCCGTCCGGATTCAGCTGATACAGAATTCTGAATCTATCGCTCATTGTTCAGCTCCTATTATTGCGGCATAATGACATCCGCCATTATGCCGCTCCGGTAAATCACCTTGCTATATTACTCTTTATTGCACAATTCTATATTTTAGGGACCTGGCTCGTACTGTATATGTTCTGCCACTTCTCGATCGCCAGATCGCCCATGCTCTGCAGATCCTGGATCAGTGCGCCGAGTTCGCTCAGCATGACCTCTGTTTCCGGGGTTGGCTTGCAGGCAAAAGCATATAATGCTGAATTGCCGATCAGGGTCTTAGGCCCCTCACCGACAACAATCGGCGACAGACTCACGTCCTTGGCGTAGATAGCGACCTGATAAGCAGGTCTCAGACCCAGGATAAAGATAATCGCTCCGAAAATCATCAACATGAATCCGATCATTCCTATGCCCATGCCATCGCCAAAACCATAGTCTCCCATCGAAGAGAAGATAGAAAGTCCCGTCAGGGCGACTATAACACCCGCTGCGATCCTGCTCCAGATAATATTCGTTCCTCGGTGGCTTGTAAGACCTGACACAGAAGACAGTGTCACCTCCTGATTGTAGCGGCTTTTTCCGCCTGTTGCTGTGAACATCAGTCTCTTGTTGGTGACAATCATATATCCCATGACTCCGCGGACGTCTGCGCAGTTGTATCTCTTTACGACCTGCTCGCCATCCGCAAGAACTACTTCCTGCGCCTCCCCGATAGTACCCGGTCCGACATTGACCGGAATGTTCTTGGTAGCATTACCGACAGCACCCAGTACTTTCCCGGAAATATCACTTACTTTTCCTGAGATGTCACCTACTTTTCCGGCAATGTCTTCCATGCTAGGCATCTGCATCTGTGGCTGTGTCTGTCTGTACGGATCCTGCTGGGCCGAGCTGTACGGATCCTGCTGCGGTGTTATGTATGGATCCTGCTGCGGCGGGGTCTGTTCATATCTGTACGGGTCTTGCTGTGGCTGTACCGGCCTCTGTGGTGGTGTCTGTGTATATGGTCTCTGTGAATTGATCTCCGGCAGTCCCATTTCTTTCGCAGAAGTCTGTGTCACAGGAGTCGGTCTCTGTACAGGTCTCTGCTGTGGCGGAGTCTGTACCGGACTCTGTGACTGAGGCGGAGTCTGTACCGGACTCTGTGACTGAGGCGGGGTCTGTGGCTGGACCTGTCTCTGTGGTTTTATCTCAGGGAGTCCTTCTGCCGGTACCGGTTCCATAACAGTCTCGTCATAATCTTCTACAAGCGCGCCGCATCCAGGGCAGAAAGCATCGCCTGCTCCGATTTCTGTTCCGCAAATTTCACAATACATCTTTTCTCTCCTTTTCCTACTACTTCGAGTTTTCCGGTTTATAGTTCTATCGTCTGTATATCTATCTGTATTCGTTGAATCTGAAGACGAACGGTTCACCTGTGATCGTGGTCACGATAGCTTCACCGATCCTCAGATTGTTGATATCTGAATCCTCAACGACATACGCCTCTCTCAGCTGCTCAGTGATTCCCTGTGTCTGAATACTCGACATGAACGTCTGCTTCTTGATGTTCATGCCCGACAGATTCTTGATGAACTCTCTCGACAGTCCGTCGTTGATCCTGAATGCGTATGTGGTGCCAAAACCCGACAGCATGCTCCTGCCGACATCTTCGCCATAAGCCGCTATCACCTGGTTGATATTCTGGATGCCGACGAAGAATTTCGCGCCAAGGCTTCGTCCGAAGTTGATACCGTCATCCATATGGCTCAATTCAGGCAGCAGCCTGAACTCATCGATGAAGAAGTAGACACTGCCGTCCTTGTTGCGCCTTGACAGAGTTTCTTTGATCGCAAGATCGATAAGCAGTCTGTAGACCGGTGTCAGAATGGAACCTATGCTGAGGTCATACTCGACGAAAACGACCTGCCCGCCGCGGTTTCTGACGATGTCGCGCATAGATATCGAACCTTTTTTGCTGAAATTACCGATGAAGATCTCTCTGACCATCTGCTGCAGTTCAGCCATGACAACCAGTGTCTGACCCGCTTTCGGATCGTAGATATACGACTTCATTGCTTTGAGATCTTTGTGCTGATCCAGCACTTTCATCATGAGCTCAGGATCCATCATATTGAGATATGCTCTAAGCGACTTATTGTTCCTCTTCTCTTTCAGAGAATCCTTCCTGATCATATGCATCATCAGCGCGTAGAACAGATCCTTCGCTGCATTCGGGAAAAACGGTTGAGTGGTATTTTTGATCTTGTCGGCAAACAGCGTATTGGCGATTTCCAGCACATTTTCCTCGATGCGGTCATCTGCCGTGACCTCGTTGAAGATGTTCCAGTAGTCCGTGCCTCTGATCCCTGTAGCGCGCTCATCGTTACTGATCACGATGTCGCCCGGCTCGTAAAATTCCCGGTAATAGTCGCCTTTTGTGTCGAAGATGACCATTACGTCTCTGTCTGTCATCACTCTGCGGGTGTTGCGGATGAAGAGGTTCATCGCGTTGGTTTTGCCCGTGCCGATGCCGCCCAGAAACAGCATATGCCTTGACAGGATCGACTCGCCGATAGGTATTGCAATGTTCTCGTTGTTCCTGTTCCTTCCCGGCATCATATAGATCGGTCTGGCTTCACGGTGGGTGCAGACTGCCGTCAGTTTGTCACCGAATATCGGCGTTTCCGAGTTGATATTTTTGATTCCCTGTACCAATGAAAACCTCCTGTGAAAATGTTCAATATCTGTTAGTTCCTGTATTGCATATATAATACCACCGGCATCCCGGTCTGCGCGCAGGGGGGATTAATGGCTAATA
The DNA here is from genome assembly GCA_017431175.1 of Mogibacterium sp. Classification (GTDB taxonomy): domain Bacteria; phylum Bacillota; class Clostridia; order Peptostreptococcales; family Anaerovoracaceae; genus Crickella. The sequence goes on along the minus strand of JAFRLN010000030.1, from coordinate 6,834 downwards.
GCTGTAGGACTCGCCTTCTTCGCTGCTCTCGCTCTCACCTTCACCCTCAGATGTGGATTCGTCAGTACTCTCCACAAGGTCGCTGACTTCTTCCTCTTCTGCAGACTCTTCTGTGCCCTGATCTTCATACAGATCGCCGGCCTGTTCTTCTTCTTCAGACTCGTGCGTATTCTCATCCGCTATGAGATCAGAGGCCTCTTCATCTCCCTCGTTTTCGGCAAGGTCATCGGCCTCTTCCTCATTTTCTTCGGCTTCCTGCCCATCTATATTCTCATCCTGAATTGCTACAGGTTCACTTAGATCATTGATTTCGCACGGCTCATATTTGCCTTCGCCGAAATCTGTTGTTTCCCCTGTTTCGGGATCATAATAGCCATTAGTAGGATTCTGGAAATTGCCCTGATGCGCATCCTTGTGCTCGTCTCTGGTCAGAAACTGGATGTTCTCAGGATCTCCCTGATACTCGGGATAGGCCTCAGCACTTTTCATATGATGTCCTTCAAAAGCTTTCCCATTCTCATCATATGCTTTGCCGTTTTCCAGAATGTCTCTCTGCTGATCAGGAGTCCAGTCCCTGGTGCATTTTCCTTCACGGACAAGATCCTGCTCCTTTTTCCAGGCTTCCCTTATTGCTTTATCAGCTTCAGAAGTTCTTCTGGACATACTTTAATCTCCTATACCCAGCATGTCATACAGATCTCCCAGAAAGCTCAGAAAATCATCATATGACTCATCTTCTTCGATTATTCCAGCTTCGTGATTGTAGATGGAAATAGTCTCTTCTGACTTCTTGAATACAACCGGGTCGCCGGAGGCTAAAGCCCCTATGACGACATAGCTGTCATCAGGCCGGTCATCATCATTTACATCAATAAACGGCTTATGATTTACGCCATAAAACTGAACTCCCCCGGGCAAAAACAGCTCTCCGCCGTCCGAGAACTTAAGCCATTCCCTGTACATCAGAGGCAGATTAATATCGTTTGCTTTCTCAAAAGCTGTAATCTGCTCTTCCGAAGCGCCCTCCTTGAAAATCATCTTACCTTGTATTTCCAGCTTCTCAGCCTCGTTACGGATCTGCTCTGAAATCATCTGTGATCCTCCTGAATACTCTGTGATACGTTTGTCTGCTAATATAATACTATCTGCTTCCAGCCCTGAAGCGGGGGGTATTATTACTTAGTAGCTATAGGACTCTCCTTCTTCACTTCCTTCGCCCTCACCTTCACCTTCAGATGTGGATTCGTCAGTACTCTCTCCAAGATCGCCGGTCTCTTCCTCTCCTGTGTCTTCTGTGAGATCGCCGGCTTCCTCCTCGCCATCGTCCTCGCCTAATCTTTCATATCCGCCGTCATTCTCGGCGAGGTCATTGGTCTCATCCATACCTTCGTCTGCAGTAAGATCGTCTGCATCTTCCATGCCATCGTCCTCGCCCAGTCTCTCATATTCGCCCTGATCCTCAGCGAGGTCATTGGACTCATCCTGACCTTCGTCTGCAGCAAGATCTTCTGACTCATCCATGGCATCCGGCTCTTCCATTCCCTCATCTTCAGTCAGATCGCTGGCTTCTTCCTCGCCGTCATCCTCACCCAGACGCTCATATCCATCTTCGTGCCCGGCGAGGTCATTGGACTCATCCTGACCTTCGTCTGCAGCAAGATCTTCGGACTCATCCATAGCATCCGGCTCTTCCCCCTCAGATTCGTATGCTGTCTTATCATCTATGAGATCGCTTGCCCGCTCTTCCTGATCTTCTGCGTTCTCTTCCGGAACAGAAACATCCATTGCTTCGTCTGTACCCAATTCATCCGCGGAGATATCATCCATCTGTTCATCTCCTGATTCTTCATTTTCCATTGATGCCCTTTCTTCAGGACTGATTACTTCATCCGGGTAATCCTGATAGCCAAGATCTGCATTCTCATCATTAGTGAGATCGCTTGCCTGCTCCTCCTGATCATAAGCGCTTTCATCAGGCATTGATGCTTCCTGTCCTTCTGTTTTATCAGAGTCCAGAACATCCTCAGGCCATATCGCGTCTTCAGGATTGTTTTGTTCATTCAGATCCGCATAATTACCGTACTGGTGCGGATCAGAGAAGTCACCGTCTATATTTCTTGCAAGCTCTTCCGTCATCGCGGCTCTTTCACGGTTAAGAGCAGCCTGAATAGCCGCTTCATCCGTCCAGCCCTTGTCGTGCAGATCATCACGCTTTGCTTCTATATTATCGTCAATAGCCCTTAATCCGGCTTTCCATGCCTCACTAGGGTCTCTTTTAAGCACCTTACTCATACGATCCACACATCCTTTCCCGTGATACCCAAAGCGATCCATGACACCTGAGGCGTTTCGTTCTGTCACATCCCATTTTATTTATATAGATTATACCAAATAAATATACCCGGTATATGTGACGGGGTATGTAAAATGCTTATATTCACCAATTCAAAAGCCGGCTGTAAACGAACGGGTTATTGAAACCGGTTCATTTTAAGCCGGCCATAGCTTTCAATTTATGGCGGGTGCAGCAAAACTCATGATGTCTGAAGGTGACAAGAGAACCGCCCCCATGTCACCTCAAATGTGACAAAACGAAACGTCCCAGGTGTCACCTCAAAATGTGACAAAACGAAACGTCCCGGGTGTCACTTTACTTTGACGGCGACCGGGCAGGAGATGTTTCCGATGTAGTTGGTACCGCCTACGTTGCGGATCTCTCTCACTTGCACGTAATATGTTGTGCCGCTCTTAAGGGCCTGCGTCTTCCCGTTTACTTTGATATCTTTGACGGTGATGCTGCTTGCTCCTTTGCCTGCAGTCTTGATGTTCTGCGCAGCGCCTGACCCGTTTTTGTTAGTTGTGTACAGCACCTGATAGCTGGTAGCTTTAGGGTTGACCTTCCAGCTCATGGTAAAGGTTCCCTTGCTCTTTGATGCCAGTCTGATCCTTTCTGTCGTGTGGAAGTAGCGGTAAACAGTGTTGGACCAGGATCCGTAAACCGGCTTTCTGGTAACTGTATCTACCGCGTATGGTCTTACTCTGATCTCGTAGAGGTTGCCGATCGTCAGGCCGGAAGTCGTCCCGCGGACTGTATTGCCGACATTCCTGCTCGCCCATGTGGCCGCGCCGCGCGCCCTCCAGTTGATCTGATAATTCGAAGCTCCTTTGACTTTGGACTTATCCCAGATGACATTATTCGTCTTCTTCGCTGAATTGGCGATCGTGTTCAGTATCGTTATGCTTCCTGTCGGCGTCGAAGTTTTCGTCTCTTCTTTTCCGCAGACATTGCATATGCGCGTATCGATACCGAGAGTTGTCGCGGTAGGTATTGTTGTCGTCCTCCATGCTCCGAACTGATGCATCCCTATGCATTCGCACAGATTAATATCATTCTGGAATTTCATATCGGCAACAGGGCTAAGGATCGGGAATTCGTACATTCCGTAACCCATCTCCCAGATTTTCTCGAAGTCAAAGCCGGTTCCTGTAAAACTTCTTCTCGCCAGCATCTTCTCGTAATCCCAGTTTCTGCCTTCCGGATCAGGCGAATAATTGGCGGTAATGCAGCCGGTCCCGATCGGCAGGCATTCGTTAAAACCGGAAATGCCGCCTCTGGTATCGCCACCGAGTGCTTTGCCGACGTTGTACACTTTTTCTATGAGTGCGTCACCGAAGTTACATCCGGTGATTCCGCCGGCCGCCTCCCCGGTATCCGGCACGGAGATGATTGCCGTATTATAGCAATCCGTGATATATGACGAATTCTCTCCGCAGATACCGCCTGCTCTCGTCATCGAAGATACCGCTCCGGTGTTATAGCACTGTGTGATCGAGCTTTCTCCGTCCTGTGTTCCGGCGATACCTCCTGAGACTGTGTATGTATCAGAGAAGTCGCTGTCTGCCGTGACCTCAGCAGTATTGTAACAGTACATCGCTTCTGAGTCTGTCATGTATCCTGCGATGCCTCCGCAGGATACCCAGTTATCTTCACTGTCCGTCAGTACTGATCCGGAAACCCGGCCTGAATTCGATGAACTATGCAAGAAAGAATAGTTCGTCGCATTACCGGCTATTCCTCCGGCATATACTGTGCCGCCGCCGCAAGCTTCTACATCGCCTTCATTGCTGCACCAGTCTATGAGAGCGTTGTCAGCGGTCTCCTCGTCGTCTTCACCGGCTTTGCCCGATTCATTGCTGCCGGCAATGCCTCCGCAGCATGTATATTCACTGTAAGCAGTATTATCAGCGGATATGGATCCCGAGTTCTGGCAGTCAGAGATAACGGATTCATTGATCCCGGCTATTCCTCCGGCATAGATCCCGCCTGCTGAAGCTTCGGCATCAATCGATATATTTCCGCAGAAAACGCAGTTCGTTACTTCTCCGGAATTGATCCCCGTGACCCCGCCGGCGTACATATAATCGATCTCACCATATCCGGTGATATCACAAGTCACTTCGCAGTTATCTATAATTCCGGTGTTTAAGACCGCAACTGCGCCGAAGACCGGTGCTGAGCCTTCAAAATTAGAATCCCCGATCATAAGGTTCCGGATCGTACCATTGTTTGAATAGAACAGCCCAAGCTCGTCCTCTCCTGCACTCTCGCAGTGAATACCGCTTATTGTGTGCATTTCACCATCGAAGTTCCCGTAGAAAGGACCCGATAAGCAGAGTGGCACCCAGTCCACACCGCTCAGATCAATATCTGCCTTGAGGGTATAGTTTCCGTAAGGATCTTCTTCGATCAGATACAGATCATCCGCATTGTAGATATCGTATTTATTAGAGCCGCCGCGAGTAGGCCCTGCGGCATCATAGGATTCATTCGCATCTGTCAGTTCCTGCGTTGTATCTGTGGACTCAGTCGCATCTGTCAGTTCCTGCGCAAAGTCATTGTCATCAGGCAGCTCATTTTCTGCATACGAAAAAGCTGTCACTAAGGTAAGTGACATCGCCAGAACCATGAATATACTGCTGAACCGTTTAAGCCCTTTCATTGATTCTCCCACATCCCGGATATTTGCTCATAATGTATGTATTATACCAAAGCCAGACACAAAATGGCACAGAATGACGCTGTTAATGACATATAATCAATTATTGTCAATTTTGTATATTTTCGCCATTATTCGAACTGAATATATACCACTTCGCACGGATTGCCCCATCTCGGCGCAAAGTCGTATGGGTTGGTCATACCTCTAGAAACGATCATCCTTCCGTACGGTCCGTAGTGGATCCCCCTCGTATATTTTGGCAGAAGTCCCTGCCCGGGAGCGTATATCCCGCGTCCGGATACCGCCCATTGGCCGCCGTGCGCATGCCCCGATACGACCAGATCGATCTTACGTCTGCTCAGCATCGGTTCTCTCATACACCAGTATTCCGGATGATGACTCAGCAGGATCTTATAACCCTGTTCATTGACAAAGTCATTGAGCCAACTGCTGTCTGTCGGTCGTTTCAATATGTCTTTTGGCCGCTTGCGGTAAGGATATCTCACATAGTCTTCTTCACCGTGTTCACTGTTGACCTCATTGCGGAAGCGCCTGTAGCTGATGGCATACGCTGAAGTCAGTCCGCCTATGAGGATCCGTTCACTCTGTTCATTGCTGAAGCCAAGCTCAGTCCATTCATTGTCCAGCACTGCAGTCCCTGTCGCGCTGATCGCATCATAATCCTCATCGCACAGCAGGCATTCATGGTTGCCTATGGACATATACGCCGGGGCGATCGCGGCACATCCTTCCAGAAACGTGATTATGTTCCGGCATCTGTCTATGATAAGATCATCACCTTCAGGAAAATACCCGAGGACAACATCGCCCGGAATCAGGATAACGTCCGGTACATCTTCCCGCAGCATCTCAAGGATCGGGTCCGGATCACCATTGTGGAAATCCGCAAGTAAAGCAATCTTGCGTCCGGCGAGGCGGTCCGGCGCAGCGCCAAAAGTGTTAACGATGTAAGTTGTTTTCTTCAATTTCACTTGTCGATCTCCTGCCGCTGGGCCCTCTTATACCACCAGGCCGCATCATGGATCATCGCGCGGCACTCTGGCATCTGTTAATTCTAGTCGTGCCTTGTGTCATCGTCATAGCACTCGCAGAATCTCGCAGCGAATGCAGGCGGCTCATCCTTGATATACAGATGAGATGTGTCCCCGTAGGACAGCATTCTGAATAAGGCGATCCCTTTCCTTCGCTCTTCGGTCACCAGAGTCGTGACTGATGTCGGCGCGGCGCAGAAATTCTGCCAGACGGTCGACGGCGCTACTCCCCACAGATGGCTCAGGAGTACTGAACTGAGCCCAAAATGGCAGAAAAACGCGATCGTGTCGTGATTAGGTCTCTCCGCACGGTAGTAACCGCCTTCACGCACATAGCCGTGCCTGGCGAGGAGTTCATCGAACGCGTCTGTGACTGCGCGGTACTCTTCGCCGACATGATACGGCGCCATATATTCACTCTCCTGCCAGTGATCCTTATCATACAGGACAGTCTCCCTGGTCCAGTCCTGAGGCAGCCAGTCCCACGGGATCCGCATCCTGACGTGGTCATCCGGCCTGCGGATGAGGATGTCGAATTCTCTCAGCCACGGCATGACCTCAGCCGTGCGTCCCAGTCTGTTCAGCGTCAGCGACGCGGTATCTCTCGCTCTGCCATAAGGCGAAGTATAGAAATAATCGATGTCCATCCTGCAAAGCATATCCGCAAGGTATTCAGCCTCGCGCCAGCCTTTTTCCGTCAGCGAATCGACCGTATAATCCGGATCACCGTGTCTTATCAACAATAATTTCATAAATTCCTCCATGGAAACTTGGGGCAATCT
>JAFRLN010000029.1 GCA_017431175.1 Mogibacterium sp. | reverse complement strand
TTTCATGTTTCTTAGGATCAAGTGCCATTTTCTTTCCCCCTTTCCTACGCGTTCTCTGCCTGTTTGAACAGGTTGCATGTCGCTTCGTGCGCGTGTCTCTCGTAGTCGAAGTACATGCGGCCTCTTGAGATGGCCTCGTCGAAGTCGACCTCATATCCGTTGAAGTCAGGGCCGTCCACACATGCGAACTTCATCTTGTCGCCCTCTTCTGTGTGGACTGTCAGTCTGCAGCCGCCGCACATGCCTGTCCCGTCGATCATGATCGGGCTCATCGAGACTGTGATCGGCGCGTCGTATTTCTTCGCTGTCAGCGTTACGAACTTCATCATGATCAGAGGTCCGATCGTGATGATCATGTCGAACTTCTCCCCTGCCGCGAGCATCTCATCCAGAGGGACTGTTACGTTCCCGTGTCTTCCGTATGAGCCGTCATCCGTCATCACGTACAGCTTGTCCGAGCACTCGTTGAACTCGTCCTCGAGGATCACCAGGTCTTCGCTCCTGAAGCCGATGATGCTCGTTACTTCTGCTCCGATACGGTGGAACTCCTGCGCCACCGGCATCGCGATCGCGCACCCTACGCCGCCGCCTACGATGCACACCTTCTTGATCCCCTCTGTCTCTGTCGGATTACCGAGTGGTCCTACGAAGTCCTGCAGGTATCCGCCTTCCGGTACGTGATTCAGAAGCTCTGTCGTTGCTCCTACCACCTGGAAGATGATCTTCACTGTTCCTTCTTCCGGATTCACTCCTGCTACTGTCAGCGGGATCCTCTCGCCTTCTTCATCTACTCGCAGGATGATGAACTGGCCCGGTTTTGCTTTGCGCGCTACCAGCGGCGCCTCGATCTCCAGCTGTGTGACCGTCGGCCTCAGCGCCTTCCTTCTTACAACTTTGTACATTCTCTGCTCCTTCCTTACTGAGTGAAGCTATTTGTTGATAGTATTATTGTAGTCTCTGCCTGAACAGTGCGCCAATATAATCATTCGATCGGCACAAGCAGGCTGACTGATGAAAAAAGGATATTCCGGTGCAGATCCGAATACCCTCTCTCCGTCGTTTATGATACAGATCAGGTGTATTCTGATCCGGTCACGATATATGACCTTCTGAATTATTCAGCTGAAAACATATCCTTTCCAACGCCGCAAAGCGGGCATACCCAATCCTCCGGAATATCCGCAAACGCAGTGCCAGGAGCGATCCCGTTATCCGGATCACCTGCTTCAGGATCATAAACATACCCGCATACATCGCATACATACTTTTCCATTGTGATTTCCTCCTTGTTTTCTACTCTCAGCGGGCCATCTGCCCAGACTGTCCAATAATTATTTTACAATCAATCCGTATGCAAAGTCCACATGATTCTTACTTTAACGGTGTTCAGCAGCGTGCCGGGAATGAGAGCGGTTCATTTTTCTATCATAAAGCATTACTAATGATATCAGTAAGATATTATAGTTTTACTTCATTTAAGACGGGCGCTACAATATAGACATCAAGAAGAGCTGATAAAAAAAATTACGCCTGGTGCTCTTACAGGCGTCGGGCTTACATAATAAGGAGGTATCGTCATGGTAGGTGGAATCATTCTCGGAATCGCTTGTGCAATGTATGCAGGTGCTATTATGGACATGGAAGATGTCGAAATGGAGCAGGAAAACAAGTAATCCCTTATAATACAACCCAACAATAATAATGAGATCGGAAGGAGACCCGTATGTGGTCTTCTTTCATTATGTGACAAAACGAAACGTCCCGGTGTCACACTTCAGGCTGTGTCAGATATTTTACTGCGTATGACAGGAATTTTTTCGAGGCTGCTGTCATATGATCCTCGGAGGTGTACGCGATACCGAACGTGATCTTCGAAGGCGGATCGATCGGCAGCTTGACGAGGTGATCGTTCCAGTACTGCGCGGCAAGCTCGTTGCAGATACTCACCCCCAGACCCATGCGTACCAGAGCAAGGGAAGCCGGGGTATCGTAAGTCGTGTATTTAATATTAGGCGTAATATTGTTTCTGCGGAACAATTCCAGGATCTCCGCATCCTGACCCCAGGAAGTCATGATGATCTTGTCCTTCTCCATATTCTTGACAGCATACGCGCTTTCCCCTGCCAGCGGATGATTCTCAGGTAAAACAGCGATCATCTCCTCTTCGGCCAGCGGGATCCATTCGTAGTCCATAGGCTCAGCGTATGCAAGAAACCCCATATCTGCCACATGATCATCCAGATGCCTGAAGATCTCCTGCCGTACCCCCTCCATGATACTGAATTCTATATCAGGATAGTCTTTCTGGAATGTGCGGACAAGTTCCGGGAGCCATGTCGTAGCCACACTCGGATATGCCGCGATGGTCAGGTTACCGACAGACAGCCCCTGCAGCTCAGAGGCTAATTCATACATTTCCTTTTCTCTCGCGAGGAAAGACCTGACGATAGGAAGCAGCTTGCGTCCCTCCCCGGTAACTGTCACACCTTTCTTGGATCTGATCAGGAGATTGAGGCTCAATTCTTTCTCGAGCGCAGCAACAAGCTGGCTCACCGCTGATGGTGTGTAGCCGAGGGCATCAGCCGCAGCCTTGAAGCTTCCGCGTTCAACCGATTCAAGAAATGCTCTGCACCTTGCGCTTTCCACGTTATATCTCCCGATAGTCTTCTTTAACTGAAAGTATACTCTCTTTATCGGATCAGTTTAAACCGGATTTTTGGACATATCAGCGGCAGTCCTTAGAAATACACATGGCAGAAATGCCGGACAGGTGTCCTGCTTCCCTTGCAAACACTAGAAATCAGGCAGTTTTGTTTCAGCCGGACATTAAGGCCGTCTTAAGTACTGGATAAAAAACATTAAGTTTACATATTGTACTCGCAGGCGTACAATGCAATTGTAACAAAGGAAGAGATGTCGCAGATCCACCGGATCAGATGTACATTCTCAATATCTGAGGGAAATGATATATGGATATTTCAGGGGAGGTGCATGGTCATGTCAACAGTCATCGTAACAGCAGCTTTTATCGGAGTACTCATCGCTAAGTGGAATTATTACAACAAGTATTACACCAAGAAGTAATCACTGATCATCACTTATTTCTGACAAACTGAGATCCCGGAGTCAGCAGACTCCGGGATCTTTTATTATCTGTCTGATATCAATATTAATGATTATTCCGCAAAATACGCAACTGCGTATTCTTTGAATTTCTTCGCTGCGCTGGTCATGTGTTCAAGCGAATTGACTGCTATGCCGAATGTTACGGAAGCCGGCGGATCAAGCGGAAGCTTGACAAGGTCTTCGTTCCAGAACTGCGCACTGAGCTCGTTGACCAGACTGACCCCGAGCCCCATCCGCACAAGAGCGAGCGTAGCCGGAGTATCATACGTTGTGTATTTTATCTCAGGATGCACTTTGCGCTTTTCAAGCAGATTGAGGATCTCCAGCTCGTGTCCCCAGGAACCGAGGATGAAATCATGCTTTTCACATTCCTTGACATGGAAGCTCGATGCCGAAGCAAGCGGATGATCCTGAGGGACCGCTGCTATGATGTTTTCTTCTGTCAGTGGGATCCATTCATAAGGCATAGGATCTGCCCACGCGAGGAATCCCATGTCTGCCTCGTTCTGATCGAGGAGTTCGAAGATGTCCTCTCTGATACTCTCCATGATCCTGAACTGTATGCCCGGATAGTCATTCTTGAATCTTCTTACTATCTCAGGAAGCCATGTCGTAGCAACACTCGGGTAGGTCGCGATCGTGATCTTTCCTGTAGTGACTCCCCTGAGTTCAGAAGCGAACTGATAGATCTCCTGTTCCCGCGCAAGATAAGAGCGGACATAAGGGACGAGCTCATATCCTTCACTCGTCAGTTCCACGCCCTTCTGTGTACGGACGAACAGTTTGAGCCCTAGCTCTTTTTCAAAAGCCGTGATGAGCTGGCTTACCGCCGAAGGTGTATACCCCATCAGGTCCGCCGCGGCTTTGATGCTGCCGCAGTTGACACATTCAATAAAAGCTTTGCAGCGGGAGTTTTCCATCTTTGAACACCCCTCTTCCCGGATGACTTCCTTGCTTTAGTTTCGCCTTCTGTTTTGCTTCTATACGTCCCTTCTATTTGAAATATCTGACTGCGCTGTCGAACATCTTCATGAAATAATCGCCTTCAACATTCTTGTACAGGCCTTCTCCGACTCTCTCTGCGTGAGCCATCTTACCGAAGACTCTGCCGTCCGGTGAAGTGATTCCTTCGATAGCCATCATCGATCCGTTAGGATTGAATCTGATATCACTGCTGGCATTTCCTTCAAGATCCACATACTGAGTAGCGATCTGACCGTTAACGGCCATCTTCCTTATAAGATCCTCGTCTGCGAGGAATCTGCCCTCGCCGTGCGATACAGGAGCCGAGTAGATCTCACCGACCTTCGTGAATCTGAGCCACGGGGACTTGTTGGACGCGACTCTGACTCTGACGATCCTGGACTGGTGACACGCGATAGTATTGTATGTCAGCGTCGGGCAGGTCTCATCAGTGTCTATGATCTTGCCGTAAGGTACCAGTCCGAGCTTGATAAGAGCCTGGAATCCATTGCAGATACCGCACATAAGACCGTCTCTGTTATCAAGAAGATCTGTTACCGCATCCCTGATCTCAGCATTTCTGAAGAACGCGGTGATGAACTTAGCCGATCCGTCCGGTTCGTCTCCGCCGGAGAATCCTCCAGGAATAAAGATCATCTGTGAATCTTTGAGTTCGCGCGCGAATTTCTCGACGGATTCTTTGATATCCTCCGATGAGCGGTTTCTGATGACCATGATCTCAGGTCTTGCTCCGGCTTCCCTGACTGCGCGCGCGCTGTCGTACTCGCAGTTCGTGCCCGGGAATACAGGGATCAGTACCTTCGGCTCTGCCTTCTTGAAAATAGGTGTGTGCCAGCCTCTGTTTCTGTAATTGAGAGTCTGTACCTGACCGGTTTTATTATCTACGTTGTTAGGGAAAACGCTCTCAAGCTTGCCTTCGTAGCGGAAAAGCAGATCGCCGATCAAAACACTGTCGCCGTTCCATGTGATCAGGTGCCGGTCTGTTGTGTGTCCGAGCTCCACTACCTTTACCCCTCTGCCGAACCTGATATCCGGGTCCTTCAGCTCGAGGATGATGCATCCGTAATTGTAGCCGAATATGTCTTCAATACTCAGCGTGTCGTTAAAGTCAAAACCGATGCCGTTGCCGTAAGTCATCTTCATGACTGCTTCGCCGATACCTCCGATGCCAGGCGTATAAGCGGCAGCAACTTTACCTTCCTTGACGAGCAGAGACACTTTCTCCCATAGTCTGAGCAGTGACTGCGGTCTCGGGAGTCCTGCTCCGACTCCGGAGTTATCACTCTCGATCTCAGGACAGAGCATGACTGCTTTGTGGCCGGCTTCCTTGAACTCAGGAGAAATAATATCCTGTACCTTCCCCATAGTCACCGCAAACGAGATGAGCGTAGGAGGTACATCGATATCTTCAAAAGTACCGCTCATGGAGTCCTTGCCTCCGATCGAGCCGATCCCCAGTCCCATCTGCGCTTCGAACGCTCCGAGAAGAGCAGCCATCGGAAGTCCCCATCTGGAAGGATCTCTCCTGAGTGACGGGAAGTATTCCTGGAATGACAGGTATACATCGTTGGCGTCAGCACCGCTCGCGATCAGTTTAGATATAGATTCAACGACCGCAAGATAAGCTCCGTGATACGGAGATGCCGATGAGATGTACGGATTGTAGCCCCATGACATCAATGAGCAGTCATCGGTATGTCCCTTCTCGAGAGGGATCTTGTGCACCATTGCCTGGATCGGCGTCAGCTGGTTGCGTCCGCCGAAAGGCATCAGCACTGTACCCGCGCCGATCGTCGAGTCGAACCTCTCAGAGAGGCCTCTCTTGGAGCATACGTTGAGGTCTTCAGCGACCTTAGAGTACAGTCCGGCAAAATCCTTTACCGCTGTCTCACCGTCAGCTGCCTCTGCATACTTGTTATACAGGCTCGTCTTCTGCCACTCCTGAGGAGTTGCCGGAGCAACAGTGATATGCTTGTCCGCTCCGTTGGAATTAAGGAACTCTCTGCTGATATCTACTATTCTCCTGCCGTTCCAGTTCATGACAAGTCTCGGCTCTTCAGTAACGACAGCGACCTGTACGCACTGAAGATTCTCCTGTGCCGCAAGGCTCATGAACATATACTTATCGGCAGCGCTGACGACACATGCCATTCTCTCCTGAGATTCAGATATAGCGAGCTCAGTTCCGTCGAGACCCTCGTATTTCTTAGGAACTGCGTTAAGATCGATCTCAAGTCCGTCAGCGAGCTCTCCTATAGCAACGCTGACGCCGCCGGCTCCGAAGTCGTTGCATCTCTTGATCAGGCGGGTAGCGTCTCCGTTGCGGAATAATCTCTGGATCTTGCGCTCTTCAGGCGCGTTGCCCTTCTGGACTTCAGCGCCGCAGGTCTCGACCGAGTGAGAATCATGCGCCTTGGAGGAACCTGTTGCCCCTCCGATGCCGTCGCGCCCTGTCGAGCCGCCGAGAAGCAGCACGACATCGCCAGGTTCCGGACGCTCTCTTCTGACATTGAAAGCAGGAGCGGCTGCCATTACCGCACCGACTTCCATCCTTTTGGCCGCAAAGCCAGGATGATAGATCTCATCTACAATACCCGTGCAGAGTCCGATCTGGTTGCCGTAGCTTGAATATCCTCTCGCGGCTGTCGTAGTGATCGATCTCTGAGGCAGCTTGCCCGGAAGAGTCTCCGATACAGGCTGCAGCGGGTCAGCCGCGCCCGTGACTCTCATTGCGGAATACGCGTACGCTCTTCCGCTCAGCGGGTCTCTGATACAACCGCCGAGGCAGGTCGCGGCTCCTCCGAACGGCTCTATCTCAGTCGGGTGATTGTGGGTCTCATTCTTGAAGAGAAGCAGCCAAGGTTCACTTTCACCGTCTACTTCTACGTTTATCTTAACTGTGCAGGCATTGATCTCCTCGGAAACGTCGAGCTTGTCGAGTCTTCCGATCCTTTTGAGATATCTGACTGCGATCGTGGCAAGATCCATAAGGCATACCGGCTTGGTGCGTCCGAGCAGCTCACGGGTCTTGATATAGTCATCATACGCATTCTGGAGTACTTCGTCCTCGAATTCCACGCTGTCGATAACCGTCCCGAATGTGGTGTGTCTGCAGTGATCTGACCAGTATGTATCGATCATCCTGAGCTCTGTAATGGTCGGATTCCTCTGTTCGACGTCCCTGAAGTAATCCCTGCACATCGCAAGATCGGCTTCATCCATCGCAAGGCCCATATCTCTGATGCAGTCTGACAGCCTGTCATCTCCCATGTATGTGAACCCCAGCACAGTCTCTACTGTTTCAGGGATCTCGTAATCGGTCCTGAGAGTCTCCGGATGATCAAGGCTTGCTTCTCTGGACTCGACAGGATTGATCACATGCTTCTTTATCGCTGCTATGTCTTCGCCGCTGAGATCACCGTAGAGGACATATACTCTCGCGAATCTGATCGTCGGTCTCTCGCCCTGTGAAATGATCTGGATGCACTGCTCAGCAGAGTCTGCCCTCTGGTCAAACTGTCCCGGCAGAGCCTCTACCGCGAAAACACACGCTGCTCCTTCTGTGCTCACTCCGGACGAAGTGATGTCCAGCTGCGGCTCCGCAAAAACTTTATAACGGCAGTCCTCGAACAGGTCCTTGTCAATGTTCTCTGCGTCATATCTGTTGATGACGCGGACACTCTCAAGACCGCTGATCCCCAGCAGCGTTTTCGCGTCACTCTTCAGAGCAGCCGCCTCATTGGCCAGCTCCGGCTTTTTCTCTACGTATAACCTGTAGACCATTTTCATTCTCCTTTTACTTTCCGGCTCTCAGTGCTCTCTGTCCGATATCCACTCTGTAGTACTTATTGGCAAAGTCGATCTGATCGAGCATATCGTACGAAGCGTCGATCGCTTCTCTCAGTTCAGGTCTTACCGCAGTCACCCCGAGCACTCTGCCGCCGGATGTCAGCAGCTTGCCGTCTTCTTCTGCGGCGCCTGCGATATATACATAAGGCCATAATTCATCAGGCATTGTGATCTCATAGCCTTTTTCATAGCTGACCGGATATCCGTCAGATGCGGCGATAACGCAGCACGCGTATCCATCGGACCACTTCACATCTACTTCACTGAGTCTTTCTTCTGTGACTGCCTTCATGACTGTCAGCAGGTCTGTCTCAAGCAGCGGCAGTACGACCTGTGCCTCCGGGTCGCCGAATCTGCAGTTATATTCTATGACCTTAGGGCCGTCCTTGGTGAGCATAAGGCCAAAGTATAGACAGCCCTTGAATGTCCTGCCCTCTTCGTTCATGGCGCGGATGGTCGGAAGGAAGATCTCCTCCATGCATCTCGCTGCCACCTCATCTGTATAGTATGGATTAGGCGCGATCGTTCCCATGCCTCCGGTATTCAGACCGGTATCGCCGTCGCCGGCGCGCTTGTGATCCATCGAGCTGATCATCGGGACTACGGTCTTGCCGTCGGTAAAACTCAGCACAGTAACTTCCGGCCCCTCGAGATATTCTTCTATTACGATCCTTGCTCCGCTCTTACCGAACTTGAGATCCTGCATCATCGCTTTTACAGCATCCTTGGCGTCCCCTCTGGTCTCAGCGATGATAACACCCTTGCCGAGCGCAAGCCCGTCCGCCTTGATGACTGTAGGGATCGGCGCGGTCTCGAGGTAATACAGCGCATCCTCCGCGTCTTCGAACACATGATAGCGCGCAGTAGGAATACCGTATTTCTTCATGAGATTCTTGGAGAAAACCTTACTTCCCTCGATCACAGCGGCCTTCGCGTCAGGGCCGAAGCACGGGATCCCGATATTGGTCAGCGCGTCGACGCAGCCCATGACCAGCGGATCATCAGGAGCGACGACTGCGTAGTCCGGACGGACTTTCTTAGCGAAAGCTGTGATGCCTTCGATGTCTGTCGCTTTGACCGGAACGCACTCAGCGTCTCTGGCGATGCCTCCGTTGCCCGGCAGCGCGTAGATCCTGTCCACTTCTTTATTCTCTCTGAGTTTCTTGATTATGGCGTGCTCTCTTCCGCCGCCGCCAACTACGAGAATATCCATCTCTGTACCCCTCTCCGTGTCTGTTCAGTGATCTTACATGGGTTCAACGCGTCCATGTACGTCCATGTAATGGATGCGCCTTATATTAATGGTGGAAAAGTCTCATTCCTGTAAATGCCATTACGATGCCGAGCTTGTTGCAGCAATCGATGACATCTTCGTCTCTGATCGATCCGCCCGGCTCAGCGATATAGGTGACGCCGCTGGCCGCAGCTCTCTGTACATAATCATAGAACGGGAAGAACGCGTCTGATCCGCAGCTTACGCCGGTGATCGTATCGAGATATGCTCTCTGCTCTTCGGCCGTGAATCTCTCCGGCTGCTCTGTGAAGTATTTCTGCCATACTCCGTCGGCGCAGCAGTCTTCTTCATTCTTATTGATATACGCGTCGATGACGTTGTCCCTGTCAGGACGCTTGATCTCTTTCTTGAATGGCAGGCAGAGAACCTTGTCATGCTGACGGAGGAACCAGGTATCCGCTTTGCCGCCCGCGAGTCTTGTGCAGTGAACTCTTGACTGCTGTCCGGCGCCGACGCCGATAGCCTGTCCGTCATACGCGAAGCATACTGAGTTGGACTGGGTATACTTGAGTGTGATCAGCGCAACGATCAGATCGCGGACTGCCTCTTCAGGGAGATCCTTTTTCTCTGTTACAACATTGGACAGCAGTTCTCTGTCGATCCTGAAAAAGTTGTGACCCTGCTCGAATGTAATGCCGAACACCTGCTTGAGTTCCTTCTCCGGAGGCATATAGTCAGGATCTATCTTAACGATATTGTATCCGCCCTTTCTCTTGGCGCGGAGGATCTCGAGCGCTTCATCGGTGTAACCCGGAGCGATGACCCCGTCAGACACCTCTCTTTTGATCAGCGACGCGGTCACAGCGTCACAGACATCCGACAGAGCGACCCAGTCGCCGAAAGAACACATTCTGTCAGTTCCTCTTGCTCTCGCGTAAGCGCAGGCAAGCGGGGACTCGTCAAGGCCCTCGACGTCATCGACAAAGCAAGCCTTCTTGAGCTTGTCAGGCAGCACCGTTCCTACAGCAGCGCTCGTCGGGCTGACATGCTTGAATGATGCGGCAGCAGGCATGCCGAGAGCTTCTTTGAGCTCCCTGACAAGCTGCCATGAATTCAGCGCGTCGAGAAAATTGATATATCCGGGTCTGCCGTTCAGTATCTCCAGCGGCAGATCTGATCCGTCCGCCATGAAAATGCGCGCAGGCTTCTGGTTAGGGTTGCATCCGTATTTCAGTTCAAAGTCTTTCATATATCTCTCCTGTCACCGTCCGGTGTCTTCATGCATTACTTAGTATACTTGTTGAAAAGTCTGCTCTCTGTCTCGCCGCTGCTGAGATCTGTGTAGACTACGTAGAGCGAGATCTTGTTGTCTTCATTGAGCGCGTTCCAGATCTCATCAGCGAACGCGTCTATGCTGTCAGGAACAGCGACGCGTGTCGGCTCTCCCTGGAATGTCGGCAGAGGATTGCCGTCGCATTCATATGTATGAATGAAATGTCCCAGCCCAGGTACCGGCGCGTAATCATATCCGAAGCGGTTGCACGCTGAGCCCTCTGCGTCAGCGCTCTTGAGTATGCTCATCCTGTATACGAATCCGGCCTACTCACCGAACTCGATCTCCGCGCTGATCCTCGGCGTGAAGTTAGGAGCGTCCGGCTCGAATTCTCTAGACTTCAGAGCTTCATGGAAGTCTTTGCCTGCGCTGAGACCTTCGGCTATCGTGTCAGTCTGATTGCCGTTCGTCACGATCAGATGACTGCCCGCCTGTCTGACTGCCGCGTAGATGATGAGACTCGGGTCCGTGAGTTTTGACATGTCGAACGGTTCAGTATAGATAACGCCGTCCTTCTCTACGAAAACTCTGTTCCTCGAGTTCACGGATCTTCCCATGATAAAATACGCAGCGGCGGCTTTCGTTCCGTCCGGGGTCTCTCCGACGACAATGCCGCGGCCCGGATAAGCGTTTCCTTCAACTGCCTCGCTGAAGCTCTGTACTCTGTAGATATCCATTTCAGTTCTTCCTTTCTGTTAATCTGTCACACAGCATGCTCACTGCCGCGGGCAGTATTATCCATTCAGCCTGCTCCATCACGCGCCTCTGCAGCACCTCCGGCGTATCTCCCGGCAGCACTTCTACCGCTTTCTGGGCGATGATCTCACCGCCGTCAGCGATCTCATTCACAAAATGCACGGTGGCTCCTGTTATCTTGACGCCTCTCTCGAGCGCGGCTTCATGAGGCACGATACCGTAGAAGCCTTCCCCGCAGAACGCAGGGATGAGAGACGGATGTATGTTCACTATCCTGTGATCGTAGCGGCGTACAAAGTCGCTCGTAAGTATGTTGAGGAAGCCCGCCAGAACGATCAGTTCTATGTTCTCTTCTTCGAAGAGCTCGGTCATCCGCGCTTCGAAGCCTTCCTGTCCGCCGCACTCCTTGCGCGTGACGATCTCGGCTCTGATGCCGGCGAGGCGGGCGCGCTCAGCAGCGTAAGCGCTCTTCCTGTTGCATATTACGAGTGCGATCTCGCCGTTCTGTATCTTTCCCGAACGCTCTGCGTCGATGAGGGCCTGCAGGTTGGTCCCGCCGCCGCTCGCCAGCACAGCGATCCTGACTTTTTCACACATATCTGACTCCGCAATGTGACAAAACGAAACGTCCCAGGTGTCACATCCGCAATGTGACAAAACGAAACGTCCCGGGTGTCACACTATTTCTATTTTGTCTGCTGATTCAACGATCTCGCCGATGATGTACGCGTCTTCACCGTGGGCTCTGAGGATCTCAAGGGATCTCTTTGCGTCTTGCGGAGCGACGATGATGGACATACCGACACCCATATTGAAGGTGTTGAACATATCGTGTTCGCTTATTGCCCCGACTTCAGCGATCATATCGAAGATCGGCAGTACTCTGATCGACTTCTTATCTATCCTTGCGCCGAGTCCGTCCGGAATGCTTCTCGGGATATTCTCATAGAACCCGCCGCCTGTTATATGGGATATGCCCTTGACACTGATCTCATCGATAAGAGCGAGGACAGGCTTTACATAGATCTTCGTCGGCTCCAGCAGGGTCTCTCCGAGAGATCTGCCGCCCAGGAGTGAATTGCCGGCTTTGAGCGCCCTGATGTCAGGCTTGTTCAGGTTGAACACCTTGCGCACAAGTGAGAATCCGTTCGAGTGTACGCCGCTCGAAGGAAGCGCGATCACAACATCTCCGGCTGCCATCCTGCTGTTATCGATGATCCTGCTCTTGTCTACAACGCCGGTCACATATCCGGCGAGGTCATACTCATCTTCAGGGTAGAAGCCCGGCATTTCCGCAGTCTCGCCGCCGATCAGCGCAGCTCCTGACTGTACGCAGCCCTCACATACGCCCGCGACGATCTGCTCTATCCTCTCCGGCACGTTCTTGCCGCACGCGATATAGTCGAGGAAGAAAAGCGGCTTTGCGCCTGCGCAGATCACATCGTTCACGCACATCGCGACACAGTCGATGCCGATCGTGTCATGTTTATCAAGCAGGAAAGCCAGCTTGAGCTTGGTGCCGACTCCGTCTGTGCCGCTGACCAGTACAGGCTTCTCAATGCCTGTCAGGTCAAGCTCAAACAGTCCGCCGAACCCGCCGACGCCTCCCATGACGCCCGGGATGACGGTCCTTGCTATATGGCTCTTCATGAGCTCAACCGCTCTGTATCCTGCTGTAATATCCACTCCGGCAGCAGCGTAGCTGTCGGATCTTGATTTTGTATTCATCGATACCTCACCTGTCTTTTCTGACCCCCGGATCAGTTCCGGTGTCCTCATTTCAGACAAATATAGCCGGATCCGGGATCCGTGATCCGACTACAGTCATTCTATCATAAGTATTGTCCTTTTGTCGTGTTAAACACTTGAAAACAAGCCATTTCGCTACTCTTCACCATTCCAGCAGTAAGTGCACAGCTTGCACCTGTCGATGCCGATCGCGTCCACGACTCCGTCGAGCGTCTGGAACTCCAGAGAGTCAAATCCCATCTTCTCAGCAATGGCGCGGCGGAACTTTTTGCCCCTCTCCGTCGAAGCGTCAGCGTACTCTTCGAGGTGCTTCATTCCCTCCTGCCCTTCAAGCTCAGCGATGGTCCTCCTCGACAGCAGATCCATGTCGCTGTTGTTTCTGGAGAAGTTCAGATACTTGCACGCGTACATGATCGGCGGGCAGGCCGACCTCATGTGCACCGCTTCAGCTCCGTTGTCGTAGAGGAACTCGACAGTCTCTCTCAGCTGGGTGCCTCTGACGATCGAATCGTCGACGAAGAGCAGCTTCTTGCCTTTTATCAGTTCCATTACTGGGATCTGCTTCATCTTGGCGATCTTATTACGCTCTTCCTGAGAGGTCGGCATGAAGCTCCTTGCCCATGTCGGCGTATACTTGATGAACGCGCGGGCAAAAGGAAGGTGTGACTCGTTGGAATACCCGATGGCATGAGGCGTACCGCTGTCCGGCACTCCTCCGACATAATCGACATCCGAGATATCAAAGCCGTTCTCGATGTCGTTTCTCGCGAGTATGCGCCCGTTCTTGTATCTCATCACCTCAACATTGACGCCTTCGTATGTCGTTGTCGGGTATCCGTAGTAACTCCAGAGGAAAGCGCAGATCTTCATCTCTGTGCCCGGAGCTACAAGCTGCGTTATGCCTTCAGGCGACAGCTCAACGATCTCGCCGGGGCCAAGGTCTCTCTGATCCTCATATCCCATTTTGGACAGAGTATATGACTCGAACGCGACAGCTGTTGAATGATCAGCTCTGCCTACTCTGATCGGAAGACGTCCCAGCAGATCGCGGGCAGCGATAATATGACCGTCTTCCTTCAGGATCAGCATTGATGAAGTGCCGTCGATCATTTCCTGCGCGTAGCGGATGCCCTCTATCAGATCTTCTTTGTCGGAGATCAGCGCGGCAACCAGCTCAGTCTGGTTGATCTTGCCCCCTGTCTTGGCCTCCAGATGTCCGTGACCGTGTCTGAGGACATGATCGATCATCTCGTCCCGGTTGTTGATGATGCCTACGGTGCATATGGCAAAAGTACCGCTGATAGATCTGAACAGCAGCGGCTGCGGGTCCATATCACTGATGCATCCGATAGCGGATGTACCGCTCATCTTATTGACGATACCCTCGAATTTGGTCCTGAACGGCGCGTTTTCGATATTGTGGATCTCCCTCTGGAATCCGAGTTCCGGATCATAAGCAGCGATGCCGCCTCTTCTGGTCCCGAGGTGCGAATGATAATCGGTACCAAAATATACATCCAGAATGCAGTCTTCCCTGGAAGTGATTCCGAAAAAGCCTCCCATAAGGCCTCCTTTTCCTGTATTCTTTGCCCTGCCGCATCACTTTGCCGCAGGGCAGCATATTACTATTTTGCGAAGAAAAGCTCGTTCAGTCTGAGCGGCTCAACGTACTCGCCGTCTTTGTAGACTCTCATGTTTCCGGAAGCGATCTCGTCGATCAGCATAACCTTGCCGTCAGCGTCATATCCGAACTCGAACTTGATGTCATAGAGGTCAAGACCCTTTTCTTTCATGTCGTCAGCAACGATCTTAGTGATCTTCTGTGTCATGTCTCTGAGATCGTCATACTGCTCTTCTGTCATGATTCCGAGCACAACGAGTCCGTCCTTGGTAACGAGCGGATCGCCGAGAGCATCGTTCTTGAAGGTGGTCTCAACATACGCAGGAAGGTCAGCGCCGGTCTCGATATACTCGCCATATCTTCTGATGAAGCTTCCGACTGCCTTGAGTCTGCAGATAACCTCAAGTCCGTGTCCGAACACCTTAGCCGGCTTTACTTCCATTGTAGTCTCATCAAAATTAGCCTTGACGTAGTGAGTTCTGATGCCTGCCTCATTGATCTTCTTGAAATAGTAGTCTGTCATCTGAAGGTTGATATCGCCAACGCCTTCAATGGTCAGGCCGATTGAGTTTTCACCCGGATCGAACTTTCCGTCCTTTCCTGTAACATCATCCTTGAACTTGAGCAGATAGTTGCCGTTTTCAAGTTCAAATACGTTCTTGGTCTTTCCGGTGTAAACAAGTTTCATAGTCCTTCTCCTTTAATTGTTCAAGTAATGGATTATCTATTTAAGTCTTTCCTGTATTCCCGCGTCCTTATCGAGCACAGCCTCTGCCTCAGCGCTTCTTCTGGCATCAAGCGTCTCTGCCAGATCAGGATCTGCTACCGCGAGGATCTCCGCCGCAAGCAGAGCAGCGTTCTTTCCTCCGTCGATCGCAACTGTCGCGACAGGGATGCCGCTCGGCATCATAACGGTCGACAGAAGCGCGTCCATGCCGTCAAGCGCCGCGCTTTTGCACGGGACGCCGATGACCGGGAGTGTAGTATTCGCCGCGATGGCGCCTGCAAGGTGTGCTGCCATGCCCGCGAAAGCGATGATGACGCCAAAACCTTCTTCTCTTGCGCTTAATGACCACGCTCTTGCCTCAGCAGGCGTCCTGTGTGCTGAGTATACATGTGCCTCGTAAGGGATACCCAGTTCGTCCAGTACTCCTGCAGCCTTCTTCACTACAGGCAGATCGCTGTCGCTTCCCATAATAAGTCCGACTTTTTTCATAATTCATACGCTCCTTTGTGCCGACAAGGATCAGGCTGGCCTGAAAGTCAGCCCGGATTTTATGTATCAAAAAAATACACGCTTATTTTCACATTTTAAGGCGGCTAATTCAAACGAACCAGCCGCCTTCTCTTAATGTTTTAGTCTTTATACACAGGACGTTCGGATATGTCTGACCGTTCATCCCGATTATTCAGTTTCTGTTCGTAAAAGTCTCCCGGCACTCCCATTTCAAGCAGTTCAGCCGTCTGGTCTGTCTCAGCAGCAGCCCTTTCGAACTCTGCGAAGAGCTCATCGACTTCAGGATTGGTCTCAGGCTGCGGGGCCGCAGGCTGAGGCACCTCCGCCGGTTCCGGCGAAGGCATGACGAATGTCATCCTGTCATCCGCGTCCACGCTCTCCATGATCAGCGTCTTCCTGTCTGCGTTCTCGTCCCTGTTCTCCGGCTGAGGTCTGCGGATCTTCTCTACAGGCGCAGGGATCTCCTCGGTCTTGACTCTTTCCTCCGCGATCTCACCGGCAAGCTCCTCAAGAAGCGACTTTCCTTCTGCTGCGATATTCTTAACGGACAGGCCGCCGCCCTGAGCTATCTTCGCCAGATCTGCGAGATTGCGTTTCTTCTTCTCCGCCCGCTGACGCGGTTTTGCGCCGCCCGGATATGTTGTAGTGCTCGCCTGCAGCGGGACATCCGGCCTTCTGTACTGTTTCTCCTTCCTCCTGCGCTCCGCCTCTTCTCTCAGTTCCTCCCTCTCAGCCTCTTTTTTTTCGTCCCGCCGAAAAAGGGAGGCTATCGCCAGGAATATTGCTCTGATCACGGCGAAAATGAAGAACATAACAAGAAAGCCTGCGACACCGGAAGCCATATCTTCCGTCTCCATGCTTCCCGTCCCCGAGAACCACTGCCCTATCTCAATGGCGAAAGTGATCACGAGGATCAGTGTAAACGTATAAAGCCACGATATGACCATCGTGTGTCCTGTCTCAGCCAGCAGTTTGAAGATTGGATATGTCACGAATATCATCAGCATTCCGAGGATACCGATGACTATAAAATGGAGCTGCTTGTCATCAAGATACCAGCCCCCGCTGTTGTTCAGATTGAGTATCCGGTCGTGTATTCCCGCGACCCAGTATATAGCTCTGTATAAAAGATCAACCATACTACTTCCTTCTTATATATTTTCCTGTATATTAATTGGTTTTGTTATTAGATGTCTGCGTATGCGCGGCCCGGCAGCGTCCTTTGTGATTGCTGACAGAACATCATCCGGTTCAGCTGCATATTCGGCCGTATAATCGTGTTAATTATATATGATTAAGTGACAGCTGTGTGTCCGTTGTCTGGTTTTTACAGACATAATGCGTATTATATGACTATATGCAGATTAAATCTACTTAAAAAAATATAAGAAAAGTAAAAGGCGGGAGCTGATATCCCGCCTTCCTGTATGTGTTGCTTCTACAGCAGCTATTCTATTGTCAGCACTGCGCTGCCCCGAGATGACAGGAGAACCGTCTCCATGTCATCATTTGACTTTGACTGCTACCGGGCAGGAGATATTGCCGACGTAGGTAATATTGCCTACCTTCTTCAACTCTCTGACCTGCACGTAATATGTCGTTCCGCTCTTGAGCGCCTGATTCTTACCGTTCAATTTGATCGTCTTACGCGTTACACTTGTCGTACTTGCGCCAACCGTGACAATATTGTTTGCTGCGCCGGATCCGTTCTTATTTACCGTGTACAGGATCTGATAGCCTGTTGCGGCAGAGTTCTTAGCCCAGCTCATAGTGAATGAGCCCTTGCTATTGGAGGCCAGTCTGATCTTTCCTGTTGTATGGAAATATCTGTATACGCTTGCTGAATACGGACCATATGCTGCCGCTGTTGTTGTTGTAGCAGCCCTGTAAGGCCTCACTCTGATCTCATAGAGACCTCCGATCGTCAGTCCGGTAGTAACTCCTCTGACAGTATTTCCAACATTCTTGGCCGCCCATTTTTGTGCTCCCTTTGCCCTCCAGCTGAGCTCATAGCTGGTTGCTCCGCTGACTTTATCCCAAATGACATCGTTAGTCTTTTTTGCTGAGTTGGCAACAGTATTGCGGATAGTGGTCTTTGCTACAGTAAATTTTGGTATGGTCACTTTCTTTTCACTGTCACAGTAACTGCATGTGTAGACTTTTGATCCATTCGCCGCCGTTGTAGCCTTTATGATTTCCGTTAATTCCCAATCATGGTCCGGGATCGGGATCATAAGGTCCTCTTCATCCAGTTCTATAGTACCTTCCTCATCTGCAAAACTCTTTCCACACTTCTCACAGATGTAATGTTCGCGTACACCGTGGTCTCCACCGTCAACGCATCTAGGGATAGCCGGATTCTCATCGCAGAAGTATAAATCATGCACGCACTCTACCTGAGTAACATGGACTTTGTCAGTTACCTTGTAGTTCTTACCGTGATAATTGACAGAGAATGAATAATACCCTTCTGTCCATGGTTCTGTTTCCTGATCATCATAAACGTCAGGTGTGTCGGCATAGTCCCACTTATCTTCACTATTAGATCCATGCTTATCTATGAATTCACCATAGTCACCAAAATCGTAGTATGTATATACGCCTTTGGTGCCGTTTGTATAGGTGACAGTTAATACATCGCCCTGAGCAAATGCGTCATAGTACAGGTATTCCTCACATCCGATTTCCTGCTGAAGTTCTATCACGTTACGCTTTGTCAATGATATGGATCTGACATCGCTTGGAATTCCTTCAACATCTACATCTGCCGCAATCAGGAATTCCGCCAGATCTTCCGAATCACTTGCATAATATGATCTCATATCATATATGCAGAGGCTTAGCGGATTATCTCCGGTCCTGTAGGCAGTCCGGTCATCCCGGAACTCAAGCCACCAGCCATCGTCTGTTTGCAGAACCTCTTCTATGCTGTACCCATCTTCATTCAGGAAATCCCATTCCTCATCATCGAAAGTAAATACCTCATATGTATCATCATCGTATTCAACTTCCAGCAGATCACCTGTCTGCGGCCATATGCGAAGAGTATTAGGATCTTTTACACCGACATATGCCTGCATAGGTTCGCTGTCAGGGTCCTGTGTAAAGGTCATTGAAACTACTCTGGCAGGCTTGTCTATACCAAAGACAGTTATTGTGTTGTCTGATTCTACAACAACATCTTCATATATATTCAGTGTAAGGTAGATATCATTGTCGCCATAATCAAAAGATTCATACCCTCCGTAAAACTCCCATCCTATGTCACCATAGCCTATAGCCCAAGGTGCATCTATCTCTTCCCATAGTTCCTCATCATTCTCATCAAGCTCAAAGTCCTCACTGTCTTCATTGTAGTAATAAGATAATGTAGTCACATCAGAGTAATCATCAGTTCTTCTGAAGTCCAGTTCTATGTATTCACCATCATAACCAAACAGTTCAGAGAGAACTGCGGTATCTACATAGCCTGTATACTCATGATCTGTGTAAAACCTGAAATTAGTAAGATCCCACTCAAATTCTTCCTCGTCATCATATTCCCCAACGACACCCCCTCTGACCGGAGCCGGGCTGAATTGCTCATCCGGCATCTGTTGCCCTGCATCTGCAGAAGTCTCCGCTTCAGGTTCTTCAATTACAGCA
The DNA here is from genome assembly GCA_017431175.1 of Mogibacterium sp. Lineage (GTDB taxonomy): Bacteria > Bacillota > Clostridia > Peptostreptococcales > Anaerovoracaceae > Crickella. The sequence goes on along the minus strand of JAFRLN010000029.1, from coordinate 205 downwards.
TCTTCCTGCGTTTCAGCAGCTTCTGTCAGCTCTGCTGCAGCAGGTGCGTCTTTGTCTTCATTCTCTGCTTCTGCAAATGCTAAAGCCGGCATAAAGGTCAGCACCATTGCAAGAGCAAGAAGCATTGCGAATAATCGTTTTTTCATATCCATCTCCCATTCGATCAATCATTAACATATGTTAAGAAAAGTATACTCCCGGCTTA
>JAFRLN010000003.1 GCA_017431175.1 Mogibacterium sp. | reverse complement strand
GGGATTGGTAAGAGTAAAGTAGACCAGGACATGAAAAAAGTAGTGCTAGACGGATATACAGAGAACCCTGGAGATATCAGCTGGGGACCACTTGAAGAGCTCGGAGAAGTTACGGTATATGACAGGGTATCTTATGAAGAATCTCCTGTTATCGCAGAGAAGATAGGTGACGCAGAGGTCGCTGTGACCAACAAGACACCGATCAGCAAGGAGACTATAGACAAGTGCCCGAACCTCAAGGCAATCGCGGTCCTTGCAACAGGCTACAACGTCGTAAACTATGATTATGCAAAGGAAAAAGGAATTCCTGTCATGAACGTTCCTGTATATGGTACTGACAATGTAAGCCAGTTCGCAGTAAGCCTTCTCATGGAGGTCTGCTCACATATAGGACATCATAGTGACACAGTATTTGCAGGTGAATGGGCTGCTAATCCTGACTGGTGCTACTGGCATTATCCGATGATCGAGGTATCCGGCAAGACCGCAGGTATTATCGGCCTCGGCAGGATCGGAACCAATACAGCAAAGATTCTGAAGGCAATGAATATGAACGTCATTGCTTATGATGAGCATCAGCATGACGCCGGCAGAGCTGTCGCAGAATATGTTGACCTCGACGATCTCTTCGCTAAGTCGGACTTCATCTTCCTGCACTGCCCGCTTTTCCCGTCAACACAGGGCATCATCAACAAAGACAATATCGCAAAGATGAAAGATGGAGTGATCCTCATCAACAACAGCAGGGGACCGCTCGTTGTCGAGCAGGATCTGTTCGATGCTCTTGAATGCGGCAAAATCGCTGCTGCAGCTCTTGATGTTGTTTCGACCGAGCCGATCAAGGCAGACAACGTCCTGCTCAAGGCAAAGAACTGCATCATTACTCCGCACATTTCCTGGGCAACCAAGGAGGCAAGAGAGAGAATCATGCAGACAACAGCTGACAATATCAAGTCATACATGGATGGCGCTCCTGCAAATGTAGTAAACAAATAGAGAAGAGAACATGTCAATAAGCGCTGAAATATTGAATAGCTATAAACCTGCCGATGAGCAGCTGGCGGACAAGCTGCTGCAGGCAGAGATCAAAGCCGATGGACGGAAAATCGTGGTCCTCGATGATGATCCAACTGGCGTTCAGACTGTTCATGACATTGTGGTTTATACCAGATGGGACAAAGACAGCATCCTTGATGGCTTCAAAGGTGATAACAAGCTGTTCTTCATCCTCACGAATTCCAGGGGCATGACATCCGAGGAGACGGCGAAGGTCCACAGGAATATCGCCGAGATTGTCAGCGAAGTATCGGAAGAGACCGGCATCGATTTCCTCCTGATAAGCCGCAGCGACAGCACACTCCGCGGTCACTTCCCGCTTGAGACAAAGATCCTCAGGGAGGAGACGGAAAAACGGACCGGCAGACGGTTTGACGGTGAGATATTATGCCCGTTCTTCAAGGAAGGCGGCAGATTCACCATAGACAATATCCATTATGTGAAATATGGCGATGAGTTGGTTCCTGCGTGTGAGACGGAGTTCGCTAAAGACAAGACCTTCGGCTACACCGCACTGACCATGCCTGAGTATATCGAGGAGAAGACCGGCGGCGAATTCAGGAAAGAGGATGTGACATGCATCTCTCTTGAAGATCTCCGGAGCATGGATATAGACAAGATCACCAGTCAGCTCATAGCTGTCAATGATTTCAACAAGATCATCGTCAACGCGATAGATTATGTGGATATCAAGGTGTTCTGCATTGCTCTGTACCGTGCGATGAGAGCGGGAAAGCTCTTCATGCTGCGTACTGGAGCTGCGATCGTCAAGGTGATCTGCGCAAATCCGGACCAGCCGCTTCTCACGAGAGAACAGATGGTGACGATAGAATCGGATAATGGCGGTGTCATCGTGGTTGGATCGCATACAGCCAAGACAACAGCTCAGGTCGAGGAGCTGAGAGCTCTGAAGGACATTGAATTCATAGAGCTCGATGCGACACTTGTAAGAGATGAAGAGGCTTTTGCCAGAGAGGTCGAGAGG
>JAFRLN010000028.1 GCA_017431175.1 Mogibacterium sp. | reverse complement strand
TGACCCCCTGCTTGTAAGGCAGGTGCTCTCCCAGCTGAGCTATGCGCCCGTCATTTTTTGACGCTCGTATATATTAGCACAGCATTTTTACTGTGTCAACCGTAATTTTATCATTTTTCAGATGATTTTACAGCGCAGCTATTTTGCTGTTTTTCTGACGCGTATAATACCTCTTTCTTCAGAAAGAAGGACCGCCTGACCGCTGGTAAGGTTGGTCATGATGCCTCTTACTTCATTTTCATATTCTGTCAGACATCTCAGGCCCGCTCTGACAACATTGCTGTATTCAGGATCAGTCAGTTCAAACTTACCTTCGCCCGCAAGATTCTGGAGCTTGCTGAGATATGAATAGTCGAATTCATATCTCAGCAGCGTGCTATCCATTACTTCACACCGTCCCGCAGCGTCCAGACCCAGTCTGGCAGCGGCAGTATACGCCCTTGCAAGCCCGCCTGTACCCAGCTTGATTCCTCCAAAGTATCTGGTAACCACTACGGCAAGATTCGTCAGGCCCTCTCCTGCTATCATTTTGAGCATAGGAAGACCGGAAGTACCGCCCGGCTCACCGTCATCACTTGCCCACTGCACTTCCTGCTTCGCGCCGACAATAATGGCAGGCACATTGTGAGTAGCGTCACGGTACTCTTCTCTGACAGATGCTGCGTAGGCTTTTGCCTCTTCAAGAGACTCTACAGGCATCGCATGCGCAATGAACCTTGACTTTTCGACTAAATACTCCGCCTCGCCGTATTCATAGATAGAGTTATACAGAAACATTATTACTTCGTTAGCTCGGATATCTGTTCAGACTATAAAATATACCTGTCTACATCGACTTCCTTGACCTTCTCACTGAGCTTATCCTTCACCATCTCTCTGTCTATGACAACATCGGTCATATCCGGATCCGGAAGATTGTAGCTTATATCCTCGAGAAGGATCTCGAGAATGGTATGAAGTCTTCTGGCGCCGATATTCTCGGTCTCCTCATTCATCAGGAACGCGAGATTAGCGATCTCATCTATTCCGTCCTCAGTAAATTCAACATGTACGCCCTCTGTCTCGAGGAGCGCTTTCTGCTGCTTTGTAACAGCGTTTTCAGGGACTGTCAGGATCTTCTTGAAATCTTCCTTATCGAGGTTCTTCAGCTCAACATTGATCGGAAATCTTCCCTGAAGTTCCGGTATCAGATCTGATGGCTTGGATACATGGAATGCGCCCGCGCCGATGAAAAGCATATGGTCAGTCTTGACCGGGCCGTACTTTGTATTGACGACGCTTCCTTCAACGATAGGAAGAATATCTCTCTGCACACCCTCTCTCGAAACATCCGCTCCGGATCTCATCGTGCCGCCGCTGGCGATCTTATCGATCTCATCGATGAAGATGATACCGTTCTGTTCAGCATTCTCCAGAGCTTCATCAGTTACCTGATCCATATCGATCAGCTTCTGAGCTTCCTGCTCCCTGAGTATTCTTCTTGCGTCTCTGACCTTGCACTTCTTGCGTTTGGTCTTTTTAGGCATCATGTTGTCGAAGATATTTCCGATAGCGATCATGCCTTCATTCTGCATATCGAGCTGATTGGTCTTAGGCACATCATCAACTTCGATCTCAATGATCTCATCTTCGAGAGCCCCGCTTCTCAGCTGCTCTCTTACCTGCTCGCGTGCCATCTGGATGTCGGAATACTCCTGGCTCTGCTCATATTGCTGTTTCTGCCTCTCCTCGAATTCCTGCTTCTGGGACTTGTATCCGAGATTGCCGAAGATATTGCCAAGCTGAACTCCCCCACTCTGCTTCTCTTCCTGTCCGCCGGGGATAATAGCTTTGACGATGATGTCCTCAGCGATTTTGTCTGCCATCTCGGAGTTCTCGTCCATTCTCTTCTGCTTGCTGAGTCTCATGCTCGCTTCGACAAGGTCTCTGATCATAGAGTCGACGTCACGTCCGACATATCCGACCTCGGTGAACTGTGTGGCCTCGACCTTGACAAAAGGAGCGTCCATGAGTCTTGCGAGTCTGCGGGCGATCTCAGTCTTACCGACACCGGTAGGTCCCATCATAAGAATGTTCTTCGGTGTGATCTCTTCTCTCATCTCTTCTGAAAGAAGACTTCTTCTGTATCTGTTGCGAAGAGCTATGGCAACGTATTTCTTTGCCTCATCCTGTCCGATGATGTATTTGTCAAGCTCCGCAACGATCTGCTTAGGAGTCATGTTTTTGATATCTGCCATTATTTGTCCTCCCCGAGCTTTTCAACTGATATGTTATTGTTGGTGTATACACAGATATTCGAAGCGATCTCAAGAGATTTTCTTACGATAGTCTCAGCATCCATATCTGTGTTTTCATACAGAGCGACCGCAGCAGAATAAGCGTAGTTGCCGCCTGAGCCGATCGCAACCACGTTCTTATCCGGAACGATGACTTCTCCGTTGCCTGATATAACAAGCAGATCTTCTTCATCCGCTACGATCATCAGAGCCTCGAGGTTTCTCATAGCCTTGTCTGTTCTCCAGTACTGTGCCAGATCAACAGCCGCCCTCTTGAGATTTCCCGCGTGTTCCCCGAGCTTGTTTTCGAATTTTTCGGTAAGGTTGAAAGCATCAGCTACCGAACCTGCGAATCCTGTAAGCACCCTGTCTTTATAGATCTTCTTGACCTTCTTGGCGCCATTCTTCATTATGGTTGTCTCACCCATTGTGACCTGCCCGTCACCGCCTATGGCTATATCGCCATTCGGTCTCTTGACGCAGCAGATTGTTGTTGCATGGAACTGGATCATTTCTATTTCTCCTTATATCTGCACTCCGGATTGGAGCATTTGAATCTCGATGTCTTTCCTTTGCTTTCTACAAGCATAGAGCCGCATTCAGGACACATCCTTCCGGTCGGTCTGTCCCAGTATGAAACATCACATTCAGGATATCCGCTGCAGCCGTAGAACACCTTGCCGGACTTTCTGCCTCTCTTCTCGACGATCTCTTTGCCGCACTTCGGGCATTTAATGCCGGTTGATTTGATGATCGGTCTTGTATTCTTACACTCAGGATACCCTGTGCATGCAAGGAAACTGCCAAAGCGGCCTTCCTTGATCGCCATAGGCTTCCCGCAGAGTTCGCAGACCTCGTCAGAGAGTACTACTTCCTTCTCTATTCTCTCGACTTCTCTGTCTGCTGCTTCGAGTTCTTTGCTGAAACCCTTGTAAAAGTCAGCTATAACACTCTGCCATTCGGTATCGCCGAGCTCGATCGCGTCGAGCTTGTCCTCCATCTCTCCCGTGAACTCAACATCAACGATATCCGCGAAGTAATCCTGCAGAATTCCTATGACATCAAAGCCCAGTTTTGTAGGCTGGAGGCTCTTCTTGACGCGCTTTATATATTTTCTCGTTATAAGCACTGAAATGATGGATGCATATGTACTCGGTCTTCCGATGTTCTTATCCTCCATCTCCTTGACGAGACTGGCCTCTGTGTATCTTGCAGGAGGCTGTGTAAACTTCTGCTCAGTGATCAGTCTGACGAGATCAAGGACCTCACCCACACTGATCTCAGGCACTGTTACTTCACTTTCAGCAGTCTGGGTATTATAAATCTTTCTCCATCCGTCAAAAGTCATTCTGGAGCCGTTCGCCCTGAATTCATATCTGCCGTTTTCTATATCCACAGTAACAGTGTCATATTTTGCGGCTGCCATCTGGGAAGCAACGAACCTTCTCCATATAAGGTCATACAGCTTGAACTGGTCAGCGGTCAGAGAGTCTTTGATCATATCAGGCTCGAGAGTAATATCTGAAGGTCTGATCGCTTCGTGCGCGTCCTGCATTGCTTTATTCTTGTTGGAATAGAAATTATTCGCAGTATATTCCTTGCCGTATCTCTCCTCAATAAAGCTTCCGGCCATTGCCTTAGCCTGTCTGGACACTCTTACAGAATCTGTCCTGATATATGTGATAAGACCTCTCGCGCCGATACCTTTAAGCGATACTCCTTCGTATAACTGCTGAGCGATCTGCATCGTCCTGGATGTCTGGAATCCAAGCTTGATCGACGCATCCTGCTGAAGACTTGAAGTAGTAAAAGGCGCATATGGCTTATTCTGGCGCTTTCCTTCCTTGACGGATTTTACAATATATTGTTCTCCGTCAAGATCAGCCCTGATCCTCTCTGTCTGCTCTGCTGATGTGACTCTGGCTTTTCTGCCGCCGATCTTATTCAGCTCAGCGATGAATCCATCACCGAAATCAGCAGCGATGTACCAGTATTCTTCAGGGACAAACGCGTTGATCTCATTTTCTCTGTCACAGATCAGCTTAAGTGCGGCCGACTGGACTCTTCCACCGGACAATCCTCTTGATACTTTCTTCCACAGAAGCGGACTGATCTGATACCCTACCAGTCTGTCTAGGACTCTCCTTGCCTGCTGGGCGTCTACAAGCGCTTTATCTATAGGTTTTGGCTCCTTGATAGCGTCTCTGACCGTCTGCTTATTGATCTCGTTGAACATAACTCTGCAGTCAGAATTATCGTCCAGGCCGAGCAGATAAGCCAGATGCCACGAGATTGCCTCTCCTTCCCGGTCCGGGTCGGTCGCGAGAAGGACTTTACTTGCCGCCTGGGCTTCTTTTTTGAGCTCTTTGATAGTATCTGCCTTTCCGCGGATATTGATGTACTCAGGCTCAAAATTATTCTCTACATCGACACCGAGTCTGCTCTTCGGCAGATCTCTGACATGTCCTACTGACGCAAGCACTTTATACTTGGTACCGAGATATTTTCCTATTATCTTCGCCTTGGAAGGTGACTCCACTACAAGGAGTGTCTTTCCGGGCGCAGTTTTAGCAGAAGACTTCTTTGCTGTTGTCTTCTTTGCTGCAGTCTTTCTGGTTCCAGACTTCTTTTCAGTCGTCTTTTCAGATGTTGCCATTTATTATCTTCCTCTTAAATATATTAATATGAAATTAAATCATTTCCTTACGGACAAATACTTTACTATACGACGATATCGTTTTGCAAGACTTAAT
>JAFRLN010000027.1 GCA_017431175.1 Mogibacterium sp. | reverse complement strand
CTCTCTATTCTCTCCGCCATTTTACTCTCCTTTTTCTAAACACCGAGGGTCTTCGCTCTCTCGATAGCTTTCTTTTCCGCTTTCTTCTTCATATTAGCATATTTAGCACGTTCAGCTTCCATGTATGCCGCAAATTCTTCATCCGTCATTGCCTGCATATACTTCTCGTATTCGACCGGCGTCATTCTGCCGCGGCTCCACTGATGGCGCTCATGGTTGTAGTAGTATGCATACTCGTCGATCATGGCTTTGAGTTCCTCGAAGGTTTCGCACTTTTCGTAATTGCACTCGTCCTTAAAGTGGCCGAAGAAGGATTCCTGCGGTGCGTTGTCCCAACAGTTGCCGCGCTTGGACATCGACTGCACCATGCCCATCTCCGCTACCTTCTTCTGGAACTCATCCGTGAGGTACAGGATGCCCTGATCTGAATGAAATAGAGCTCCGATCATGGTAGGATGCTCGGACAGCCTTGCGAGTGTCTCAAGTGCCAGTTCAACGTCGTTGTTCTCGCTGACGTTGAATGCCATCAGCTTTCCTGTCACCGGATCGATGCACGATGAGCCGTACGCTCTCTGCTTCTCTCCATCATCGGTACGCCCGTAATCCAGATAGGTAACATCCGTCAGCCGCACTTCGTTCGGCCTGTGCAGGCGGAACTCTCTTTTCAGCAGATTCGGCTTTGTGTTCCTCTCATGAAACTCTCTTGCTCTCTGCCTGGCCGGATTCTCTCCGCGTACCTTCGTCTTTATCCCTGCGTTTCTAAGGAGCCTCCTGATCTTGCTGATCGCGAACTGCTCGCCAGTGATGTCCGGCATCATCATATATATCTGACGGATCCCTTTCTCGAAGCCTTTGTATGTTGCAACTCGCATAACTATCTCGAGATCCCTTGCATCTCTTTCCCTGCGAAGCTCTTCCGCCATGCCGTAGCCGCTGCAGCCCAGCGCCTTGTAATATGTCGTCTTGGATATCCCGATCTTACTGAGGATCTCCCGAAGGCTATACCCATGCGGATAATTCAGTGAAGTCGGGTACTCTGCTATCTGTCTGCACAGCTCCTTCTTCTGTAATGGGATCAGGTTTCTGATCTGACACTTCATTTCACCAAACTGCTTTTCTGTATATTGCGTCAGTGCTTGCATCCTGTTTGACTGGATCCTTACTGTCTGGTCGTTGTTTTCAGGTTCGGCACATACGCTCTTGTTCCACGCCAGCAGTTCCTGTTGTATCTGGAACATACAGCTTCTTTTGATCAGCGATGCATCGATCTCGTACACCTTAAGAACATCTTCTATTGGCAGGTCTTTCAGAGATACTGCCTCGCTAAAGAAATTCTCTGTCATGGTCAGTTTGTCTCGATCTGTCACCTCTTCTACATATGGGTGCTTTATATATATGAACGCATCCGCTTCCGGTAATTCTTCTGCCGTTTCTATCGCCTGCAGTCTTTCTATCCTGATCTGCTCTGCAGCTGCTTTTTTCTTCAGCTCCTGTCGCGCGCTCTGTTTGAGTGCTCCTATCCGCTGAGTCCCTACGATCTCCGGCGTCAGTCCCAGTCTCAAGATCCCTTCCTCGAATGACTGCCCCGGATACTTTTCAAGCAGTTCATGCCGTATCTCCGGTTTCCATGCCACCGATGTGCTCTTTGCGTAAAATACTCCACTTGCGATGAGTGCCGCAT
>JAFRLN010000026.1 GCA_017431175.1 Mogibacterium sp. | reverse complement strand
GTGGCGGCGAGCCGCTGTGCGCGGTTTCTCAAGTTCTGCGATGCCAAGAGCTGCACCTTCAAGCGGATCGGTACCTGCTCCAAGCTCGTCGAGCAGCACGAGGCAACCCCTGCCGGCTCCTTCGAAAATGGTGATTATATTCTTCATGTGAGATGAGAATGTACTGAGGCTCTGCTCAATGCTCTGCTCATCTCCAATATCCGCATAGATCTCATCAAGGATAGGCATATCTGATGTCTCACTCGCTGGTATATGAAGTCCGCTCTGTGTCATCAGACAGAGAAGGCCTATGGTCTTGAGCGTTACAGTCTTGCCTCCGGTGTTAGGACCGGTAATGAGAAGAGTCGTCCAGTCCCTGCCAAGTTCGACATCCGTCGGTACTACCTTGCTCGCCGGAATCAGTGGGTGTCTGCCCCTGCGGATACTGATATAGCAGTCATCATTCAGATGAGGCTCCATTCCGTCCATCATGCATGACAGCTTACCCTTAGCACTGATGAAATCAAGCTCTACGAGCAGCTTCTGATTGTTCTGAAGCTCAGTGAAGTGCTCTGCAACCCTGCTGGTGAAGAGCTCAAGTATCCTCATGATCTCAGCCTGCTCATCCATATCAAGCTGTCTGAGCTCATTATTGAGATTGACGACAGCCTGAGGCTCAACGAACAGCGTTGCACCTGTAGATGACTGGTCATGGACCATGCCGGGATATGAGCTGATATACTCTCTCTTGACCGGAATGACATATCTTCCGTTGCGCATAGTAACAATGGCATCCTGAAGCTGGGTCTTAGCTGAATTGCTGGTGACCATCTTCTGGAGCCTTGACTTAATAAGGTCATTCTTGTTACGTATCTCTCTTCTGATCCGGCGGAGCTCTGGTGAAGCGCTGTCTGCCATCTCATCATCCGAAAGGATCGACATGCCGATATCCTGTTCGAGCTTTGGCACGGGTTCAAGCAAACTTGCTATCTCCGGAAGGACCTTAAGACCCTCCGGCATTTCATTGCTGAGGAAGGTCTTGACCTGACGTGTGATCAGAAGGCTCGTCCTCACCTGAAGCAGCTCTCTCATGCTGAGGCATCTGCCCTTTCTTGCCAGACTGACGATACCGCTGATATCGCCCATCTCGCCTATCGGAATATTTCCCTTCTCGAGAATAACGGAAACCGCCTCAGTAGTTTCCGTTAATGCATCCTGCACCTGGTGTCTGTTGTTCATAGGTACCAGCTCTGCAATCCTCTCTCTGGCAAGTGCAGAACCGGCCTGATCCTTAAGCAGGTCTAATATTCTATTAAATTCAAGAAGTCCTAATATCTTAGAATTCATCTTCGCTATTCATTCTCTTGATTGACTTAAGTTCGTTCTTGAGATTGACATTCTCCATCTGGAGATCAAAGTAAGCATTCTCCATCTCAACAAGCTTCTCTTGCAGTTTCTTGTAGTCTTCATTGCTCTGAGACTGTCTGTCTACCTCGGTGGACATCTTCTCCTTGAGATCTGTTACCTGCTTCTTGGTCTGCTCCCACATAGCTATGTAGTGCTTGACATCATTATCGAGCTGGTAGTTCTCTGTCTGGAGCTTGAGCAGCATATCTGTAGTGTCCATGAGCTTCTCTGTCACATTCAGTGCTGTAAGAACTGCAGCCTTATAGTTAGGATTGGAATTGAGTGCATTACTTGTGCGTCTCAGATCTTCATCAACGTACTTCGCGATTTCTTTGATGCGCTCTTCGCTCTTGTCGCTGGAGAGTACATAATTTGATCCACAGATCACTACGTCCGCTCTGTTCTTTTCCATAAATTCTCCCCTTGTTAATTAATTAATTCCTCACAGCCTCATACATAAGTATTGCAGCGGATACAGCTGCATTGAGAGATTCGGTCTCTCCCTTCATAGGTAGCGTCACTCTCACATCGGCAAGGTCCATGACCTCATCGCTGATACCATTACCCTCATTGCCTATGACAAGAGCAACATTGCTCCTGAGGTCCTCCTCATAATAAGGTCTTCCTCCCGCCGGATCTGTTACGACAATTCTCTTGCCGGCTCTCCTGAGAACAGTACTTAGTTCTTCAGGACCGGACACGTAGGCGATCGGGATATCAAACACCATGCCCGCAGTAGACCTTAAGACCTTAGGCGACCATACATCGGCCGTACCCTTGACTGCGATTATCATGCTGTAGCCAGCTGCAACAGCAGTTCTGATCATGGTGCCCATATTGCCGGGATCCTGAATCCTGTCAAGGACCAGAACGTTGGAACCTCCCGGAAGAGAATCTATCGCCTGAATATCCGTATGCGGCATCCTGACCACTGCGAGAATGCCTACGCCATTCTCTGCGTCTGTCAGCTTGTTGAAAATACCTTCAGGTACCTCGCATACAGTAATGTCATCAGCTGCGATACATTCATCTATGAGGCCAAAGCATGCACCCTCAGGCACCATGATGAAATCTATGTCAAGGTCCCTGCGGATGGCTTCACTGACCATGTTGATACCTTCACATGCAAATCGGCCTTCCGCGGTCCTTCCCTTACGTGTCTGCAGTTTTCTTATGAGCCTGATCCGGCTGTTATCCTGCGACGCTATTCTTATCAGCATTCCTGTATCCTGCCCGGCGTCAGCTATCTGAGGAAGTCAGGAATATCAAAGTCAGTCTCTGAATTACTGCCTCTCTCCTCGAACAGCTCGTTCAGATCAACTTCCTTACCCTTCATTCCGTCGATCTCAACTTCTCTTCCTGTGTAAGTTGTTCTTGAAGAAGTATCAGGTGCATCGATGATGCCGCCTGCTGTTGCCTTAGCATTGTTGAAATCTGTAGCAATGATGGTTACAGAAATCTTGTCATTCATCTCTTCGTTGATTGCAGCACCGAAGATGATGTTAGCATCAGGGTCAGCCTCTGTCTGAACCTTCTCAGCGATGGTGTTGATATCGAGCATTCCCATGTCATATCCACCGGATACATACAGCAGGATCGACTTAGCACCTGCGATTGATGTCTCAAGCAGTGGGCTGTTAAGAGCATTCTGAATAGCATCCTCGATCCTGTTCTCGCCCTCGCCGACACCAACTCCCATGTGAGCAACTCCTCTGCCCTCCATGATGGTTCTTACGTCTGCGAAGTCTACGTTAACAAGACCGTATTCACTGATCAGATCTGAGATACCCTGTACGCCCTGTCTGAGTATATCGTCTGCCATAGCAAATGCTTCGAGCATTGATGTGTTCTTCTGGCTTGTGTCGATCAGTCTGTCATTAGGGATGACTACAAGTGAATCAACAAAATTGCTCAGATACTGGATGCCTTTAGCTGCTCTGTTCCAGCGCTTCTTGCCCTCAAAAGTGAAAGGCTTGGTTACTACCGCTACTGTAAGAGCTCCGCAGTCCATGGAAGCCTTGGCGATAACAGGAGCTGCTCCTGTTCCGGTACCGCCGCCCATTCCTGCTGTGATGAATACCATGTCGGCATCCTGGATGTGAGAGATGATCTCGTCGATCGTCTCTTCTGCTGCTTTCTGTCCCAGTTCAGGATTAGCGCCTGCGCCTCTTCCTCCGGCGACCTTCTCGCCAAGCTGGATCTTGATCTCAGCCTTGCACTTAGCAAGAGCCTGTCTGTCAGTGTTAACAGCAATGAAAGAAACTCCGCCGAGTCCTGTGTCAACCATCCTGTTTATAGCATTGCAACCGCCGCCCCCGACGCCTATGACCTTGATGATCGCGGCATTTTCCGTCTCGGATACGAAATCAGAAACAAATTCCATAGTGTGTGTCCTCCTCGTTGAACTCATAAATAGATATAGTTATCTTACCACATAATATAGCCCTTTGCATTATGTTTTCAGCAAAAAACCACAATATTTAGCGTTAATTAAGTTGACGAAACACAATTACTTGTAAAACTGCGTCCGTGCTGCTCTCAGATACCCGGCTCGAAAGAAGCCGATCCGTCATCTCCCAGAATGATGGTTCCTCTGCTGACTCCGTCCTCAAACAGCTTGTCTGTGATCTTGTGGAGCCTGCCGTTGTCGAGATTGGTTATCAGACTGTTGAGGTCAGATCTTACGACAAGATTGTCATAAATATACGCTCTGACCTGATAATCATCCTCGTATGACGTCATATCTATCGTGACAAAATACATATCTGCGGCATTCATGGATCTGATGATGCTCAGGACGCTGCTGAACAGTTTCTGGTTCTGTGTCCCGATCTTCTCACCCAGCTTGATCTTGGTAACGACCAGTCCTTTGATCATGGTGATCTTAGGCTCGGTCCTTGTCTTTTTGAGCAGTATTCCCTCATCGTCCATGACCAGATAGTCGTCATCATATCTGAACGCGCATGCCTGCACTCTCTCATTGACAGTGATGACGAGAGTTGAAGGAAGTTTTCTTGTAACATTCGCCGTCTTGATATAAGGGTTCTGTTCAAGGTATTCTATGATTTCCTGCTTGCCCGGATCATAGATGATATTATGTCCCGGCACTGCGTGTCCTATATTGATTATCTCTTCAGCTGTAAAGTGCTGATTGCCTCTTACCTCAATAGAATCCACCGTGAAGAACCCGGAAATAGAAAAAGCAAAAGCACACGCCGCAGCAAGGATCGTGATGAGGATGGTCCAGAATCTGACCCTCCGCCTTCTTGCTCTGCGGATCTTCTCTCTCTTGCGCTCTCTGATTTTCTCCTTGATGGCTTCCGTCTCAGGATCTGTTTCAGGCTTTCCTGACTCTTCTTTCTGCTGATCCTTGCCGCCTTCTTCCGCGCTCCCGCCATCAGTCTTGTCTGCTTCCTGCGCCGGTGTCTCAGTTCCCGCTTCACTCTCAGCCTGATCATCTGCAGTATCTGCCGCTTCGGTCTGCACAGTTTCCGCAGAGACTGCCTGTACCTGGACGGTCTCCCTCTGTGCCGGCCCCATCTGGACTGTTTCCGGCCGAGGCGCATCCATCTGGATCGTCGCCGTTCCGGCCGGCCCCATCTGAACCGTCTCCGGCCGAGGCGCGTCCATCTGGATCGTCTCAGAAGGAACAGACTGGAGCTGGATCGTCTTGCCTTTGACCATCGTATCTGACAGCCCGGCATAAGCATCGATGATTCCGGCAACGTCAACATCAGCAGAGCCCTTCGCATCTGTTGATCCGAGGGTCTCTGCTTCATGTATGGTCTGATCAGTCAGCAGTTCTTCAGTTCTCTCAGTCTTGTCTTCGCTCAATCTCTATATGTCTCCATTATCGTATCAACTATGATATCAGCCGCGTGGACAGGAGCTGCCTTGAGGCTGGCCTCTTCCATAGACCTGATCTGGTCTCTGTCCTCATCCAGGGCCTCTATTATCTGAAGTACCTCTCCGGCTGTATCTCCGCCTTCTCTGACGATGAAAGCGCCGCCTGTGTCGGCGACTGCCTTCGCGTTATAGTACTGATGGTCCGCAGTCACATTCGGTGACGGGATGAAAACGGCAGCCCGTCCCACCATTGTGACCTCTGCGGTCGAAAGTGCGCCGCTTCTGCTTATCGTGATGTCTGCGGCAGAAAGGATCTCCGGCATATTCCTGATAAAAGCGGATATCCTTACATTGCCGGGCGCGAAGCCTTCTTCCCTGAACTTCTCAGTCAGTTCATCATAATACATGCTTCCTGTGCCCCAGATGACTGTATAGCCTTCTCTTCCGGCATAGGCTCTCGCGACCGCTTCCCCCGTGGCATTCGTTGTCTCTGACCCGAGACTTCCTCCGAATACCACGATCACAAGATCACCCTCAGGGATACCGAGCGTTCTGCGGTCTTCGGTTCTGTCTCTGCCGGAAAACTCGCTTCTGACAGGATTGCCTGAGTAGATGACTTTGTCTTTATCAGGGAAGTATTCCCTGGCCGCCTCGAACCCCAGAAATACTTTCTTCGCGTACCTGGCCATCATCCTGTTGGATACACCCGGATATCCGTTCTGCTCGTGGATATACACGGCAGCACCGATACTATGCCCCGCAAGAACAGCCGGGACGCTGACATAGCTTCCCGTACTGACTACTACATCAGGCCGGAATTCCTTCATGATCTTCAGAGCTTCTTTCCTTCCCCTGAGAGTCATGAGCGCGGTCTTTGCCGCCTTACGCACATTCCTTCTGTCCAGCGGTGACGTCGTCACGCTGTGCAGTTCATATCCGTGATCAGGGATGATCGACTCTTCCATCGGTCTTCCGCTTGCTATATATATGATCTCACTTTCCGGATCTCTGGCTCTGATCGCGTCACCTATTGCAAGAGCCGGATATATGTGGCCGCCTGTGGCGCCTCCAGTAAGTACTACTCTCATTCTTCCTCTGCCTTTCTCGACGGGACTTTTCGCCTCGAGACACTCAGCGCTATACCCATCGCGATCATGAACGACCACATAGATGTACCTCCGTAACTGATGAACGGAAGTGTGATCCCTGTAGCCGGCATCGAGGATGTTACTACAGCGACATTGATGATTACCTGCAGTCCCAGCATAACAGCTACACCGGTAGCCAGATAGAATCCCATCCTGTCTCTGGCGCGGAGCGCTATCATCATCAGCCTGAATATCAGGAAGAGATATGCTGCCATCAGGAAGAGAAAACCTATATATCCCAGTTCCTCTCCCAGGATCGCCAGGATGAAGTCATTCTGCGGTTCAGGCAGATACATATTCTTGGATATGCTCTTGCCGAAGCCAAGGCCTTTGAGGCCGCCGTTGCCGAGTGCGATCAGTCCCTGTACCACCTGATAACCGTCTCCCTGTCTCTCTGCGAAAGGATCCATGAAAGACGTGAGTCTCTGATACCAGTGATACGGTGTTTTATATGTAAGGATGTAGAAATAACCTGCTACCGCACCTGCCGCCGGAATGATCAGGTAGAACAGATTGAGACCTGCGACGATCATGATCGCGATCATGATCAGTACGATAACGATAGCTGTTGACAGGTTGGGCTGGCGTATGATGAGGATAAAATGCGCTCCCATCGCGGCGACCAGCACAGCAAGTCCTTTGAACGTCCGTATATTCCTCGGATCCCTCACAAGGTATGACGCGGTGAATATAATGACGAATATCTTGGAGAACTCACTCGGTGTGAAACGGAAGAATCCGAGATTGATCCACCGCACAGCACCGTTGACGTTCTGACCTATGACAAGTACCAGCACGAGCAGAAGGATACTGAGCGCGAGGAACGCGGCCCCTGTCTTCTCATATATATGGTAATTGACGTTGGCAGCCATGAACATCAGCACCCATCCGGACACGACGAAGATGCCCTGTCTTATCAGATAGTAAAACGGGCGCGGAGACGAGGTGTTGATCGTCTGGTAATAACCGGCGCTGAACACCATGGCGAGTCCGAACAGCGAGAAGAGTATGACAACTGTGACCACTACAAGATCGATGCCGCTCATCCTCTCCCGGAGGCCGTTCACACGCTGCTGTTTCCTGAGCTGCTTCGCTTCCAGCTTCTTCTCCTTATTGCGGCGGCGCAGTTCCTTGCGTCTCTCCTTTTCGCTTATATTTACCTGTGGTACTTTTTCTTCTTCCATCCTGCCTATGCCATATCGATTATGTCTTTGACGCACTGTTTGAAGTGTCTGCCTCTGACCTCATAACTTGTGTACATATCCCAGCTCGCACATCCCGGTGAGAGCAGCACTTTGTCTCCCGGCCTTGCCTTGTCAGCTGCTGTACGCACACACTCTTCCATCGTGCTGCAATTATATATCTCTGTAAAACCAGCCTTGCGGGCTGCTTCTTCTATGATCGGAGCGTCTCTGCCCAGCAGTATGAGCGCTGTGACTGCTCCCGGGAGATGCTCAGCCAGTTCCGTGAAATCCTGTGACTTGCCGTCACCTCCCGCAATGAGGATGATGTTGTTTCTGAGCGCTTTGATCGCTATGACGGACGCGTCTACATTAGTACCCTTGGAGTCGTTGTAGAAATCGACCCCGTTCATATTCCCGCAGAACTCTATCCTGTGGTCGACTCCCGGGAACTCTTTGACCGCGGTGCCTATCGTCTCTGCGTCTATTCCGGCGAAGAAGCACATCGCGGCGGCTGCCAGAGCGTTCTCAATATTGTGATCTCCTATTATCCTGAGATCTCCGGTATCGCATATGTAATGCTCACATCCGCTGAGATCTCTTACGTATATTCCGGTGCCGTCAAGGTAAGCGCCCGGGCCTTCAGGCACAGACTTTCTGCTGAACGGGATCAGGACTGCCTTGCTCTTGGCCGTGAGCGCCATCGCCGCCGGATCATCGCCGTTGATCACCAGGAACTCATCTTCAGACTGCATAGCAGTCACTCTGGCTTTGGCATTGCCGTATGCTTCCATCGTCTTGTGTCTGTTGAGGTGATCCGGTGTCAGGTTGAGTATCGCGGATATGAAAGGTCTGAACTCTTTCGTTGTCTCAAGCTGGAATGAGCTGACCTCTGTAACGAGCCACTCGTCCTCACCGGCGTTAACAGCTTCGGTAACGACCGGATTGCCTATATTGCCCACTACAGCCGTTTTCCTGCCCGCTGCCCTGAAGATATCGCCTACAAGGGTAGTTGTGGTCGTTTTGCCGTTGGTACCCGTTATAGCGGCAAATCTCGCCGGAGTGATCCTGTACGCAAGCTCCAGCTCGCCGATGATCTCAGCTCCGCTGTCTGCCGCTTCTCTGATGAACGGAAGATCTACCGGGACTCCCGGGCTCAGGACCAGCATATCGAAGGCGGACATATCTTCAGGCAGTCTGCCGAAATATGTCTGCACACCTTCTTTCCCGAGATGTTCTGTCAGTGCCGTGTCTATCTTCGAAGGATCTGACGCGTCCTGAGCAGTGACATCCGCTCCGAATCTGAGCAGCACATCAATAGCGGCCTTGCCCGATCTGCCCATACCGACAACAAGCACTTTTCTGTTTCTGAGACTGTTTCTGAATTCTGTGTAATCCATATATCGCTTCCTGTTACATTACTGAAAAAACTGCTATTATGCAGCAGACCAGAGTGAAGAGGCAGAACACTCTTACTACCTTCGTCTCATGCCATCCGCCAAGCTCAAAATGATGGTGGATCGGTGCCATGCGGAAGATCCTCTTGCCTCCGGTCTTCTTGAAATATGTGACCTGTATTATTACCGAGAGCGCTTCGCATACGAAGAGCAGTCCCGCTATCGGGAGCAGCCACTCAACATGTCCTATGACTGCTGCGGCCGAAAGGACTCCGCCGAGCGCCATGGAGCCCGTGTCTCCCATGAATATCCTTGCAGGATAGTGGTTATAAACAAGGAACCCGAGGGTCGCCCCGAAGACAGCCTGAGATGCTGCCGCCATCGGTTCGTTGCCTCCCGGAAGGATGAACATCGCTATGACCGCAAAGCACGCCGCTACTATAGACGAAACACTCGAGGCGAGTCCGTCAAGCCCGTCAGTAAGATTGACGGAGTTGGCCATCGCAACCTCGACGAACACGATGAAAGGTATATACAGGATCCCGAAGTCAACGGTCACTTTCGCGAACGGTATCAGTACCGAGGATCCTTCTCTTACCATCATGAATACAGCCAGAGCTGCGCCGAACAGGATCTGAAGGACCAGTTTCTGCTTCGGTGTCAGCCCTTCATTCTGTTTTTTGGCGATCTTGTTATAATCGTCAATAAACCCGATCAGGCCGAACGCGTACATGCTGAGAAGTATCGCGAGCTTCTCTGCTCCAAAGCGGCCCGTGATAAAGCTGCTCGCGAGCAAAGCGGCTGTGATGCCGATGACCATGGCAAGCCCGCCCATCGTAGGCGTTCCGGCCTTGCTGAGATGTGCCTGCGGACCGTCCTCTCTTATGAACTGTCCGAACTGTTTTTTCCTCAGATACGGAATCATCCGCGAAGTCAGGAACATCGATACAGCGAACGCGATCAATGCTACTGCGGCGTATTTTGTAATACTGATATCCATGTTTTCTCCTGATTATTATCAATCACTGTACAGGTATACTGTTGAGCCTCTTGCAACGGTCTTTCCCGCCTTAGGGAACTGATCCTGAACGACAAAGTTCTTGTCGGAATTATCCTCTGGAACGACGATATATTTGAGTCCGTAGTACTTGAGCTGTTTGATAGCCTTTTTGCTGTCCATGCCTGTGACATCAGGCACATCCACGCTGTTCTCTTCTACTTCTTCCGCTTCCTCTTCTGTGTACTGCGGTTCGACTCCGAGATACTGAAGAGAATTGGTCATGATCTCTTTGACGATAGGACCTGCGGTAAAGTTACCATAGTGTATCTTGGTAGGGCTGTAGACGATGACGATCATAGAGATCTGCGGATCATCCATCGGAGCCATAGCAACGTACGAAGTATTCGTCGAGTCGGCGTATCTGCTGTTCTCTACGAAGTTAGCAGTACCGGTCTTGCCTCCGACCCTGTAACCCGGTACATACGCGCGGTTACCGGAATCGCCGATAACGTATTTCTCCATGATCTCGCACATCTTATCGGCCGTAGCTTCGGATACGACCTGTCTGACCGCGACATCTTCCTTCTCTTCGACCACGTTGCCGCTTGAATCCACGATCTTGCTGACAAGCTTTGGCTTCATCAGGACACCGTGATTGCCGAGGCTGTTGACCGCGCACAGTATCTGAAGCGGTGTTACCGCGATACCCTGTCCGTATCCGGTCGTAGCGAGGTCTACGTCGCCCATGTTGTAAGGGCTCTTGACGATAGAATTCGTCTCGCCCGGAAGGTCTACTCCGGTCTTATCATTGAAGCCGAACATGTCTATATAGCTGTAGAATGTCTCTGCTCCCATATCCAGTGCTACCTGGGCCATTGCCGGGTTGCAGGAATTTCCGACCGCTTCCACGATCGACTGCATTCCGTGGACACCCATACATCTCAGGTTGTAGTTGCCTACGTGTATGGATCCGTCGCAGTAGTATCTTGATCCTCCGTCAGCAGATCCTGATTCCAGCGCGGATGCCGCAGCGATGAGCTTGAATGTCGAGCCCGGCTCGTAGATATCGCTGACAGCGCTGATCTTCCACATGCTGCTGAGGTAATCAGTCTGTTCTTCCGGAGTCATCTTGTCGAATTTCTTCTTCTCTGCCGGATCATCCGGTTCGGAAGAGTTGTTAGGATCGTATTCAGGCGTGGATGCCAGTGCCAGAATATTACCCGTCTTAGGATCCATGACGATACATGTAATAGCCCTGGCTCCAGTTTCCTCCATACCGGTCTCGAGCGCGGACTCCACGAAGTTCTGTATTACAGAATCGATCGTCGTCACTATGCTCTTGCCGTCCTGAGGCTTGTAGTATTTCGTGCTGCTTCCGGAGACTGTGTTGCCGTCTCTGTCTGTCGTGCGAACAGTTCTTCCCTTGACGCCTGCAAGCACTGAGTTGTACTCGTATTCAAGACCCGACCTTCCGACGTTGTCCGCGCTGACGCCTCCGAGGATCTGCGCGGCGAAAGCGCCGTTCGGATAGTATCTCGCTACTTTGGTCTTGACTGTGATCTCGCTGCCCCAGGTCGCTTCAGCCTTCTCGACCTGCTCCCTCGTCAGCCCGTCTGCAAGCAGGACAAGGTTCTCATCCTGCATCAGTTTCTCCTTGACAGTCTTCTGATCGAGTCCGGTGATCTCGACAAGCTTGCTCACTGTCTTGGCCTTCTCCGTGGCGGTGAGGTCTTTGTCTTTGTACATATACTGTGTGTATCCGTACAGTTCATACTCTGTGACCGACTCGGCCAGAGTGCTCATCCTCGAGTCGTAGATATTGCCCCTCTGCGGATCGATCTCGGTATCCACAGTCTGCATCAGAGCAGCCATGGTCTTCAGCTCGTCAGCTCTCACGATCTGCCAGTAGCCCATCCTGTAGATCAGGGCGATCATCAGAAAAACGATCACGCCAAAACCGAGCACGAGGCGTCTGCGGTTGAGAGAAGTGATGGTGACTCGGTCTCTGTCACGGCGCATTTTCTCTCTCTTCACAGCGATTGCGTCTTCCCCGTACTCATTAAAATCGAAAGACCCGTACTCGTAGTCCGCGCCTTTGCGTCTTTTTTGTCTTCTTTTCTCCGGTTTATTCTTCCTGGTTGCCATCGATATCACATCATATGTTGCACAATTGTAGTTATTATACTACATATTGTATTGCGAGGTAAATCATTATACCCCATTTAGATGAAAAAACCACTGATCCTTCTGTGGATCAGTGGCTGCTTTTCCGGATCATTCTGTGTATCAGTTGTATGCTTCGCTCTTGATCGAAGCCGCGAGATTATGCGATCCTTCCTCGCTTTCATTGATCACTATGCAGTTTTCGGAAGTCTGGTATACCATTCCGTACTCTTCCTTGGCGATCTCTTCAACTCTGGTGATCTTGGTCTCTTCGATGATCTGGCTTCTGAATGAATCGATCTCGGCCTGGAGATATTCGTTCTCCTGGATGAGTTCGTTGTTGGCATGCTGTATGCTTGCCGCATAAGCGCTGAGTCCTACCAGTATGAATACCGCGAGGACTACTGCCGAAACAGCCAGAAACATATTTCTTGAAGTTCTTCTGATCTTACCCTTTGCTGCTGCCTTGATTCCGCCTGTGCTTGTCAGACTTCCTCCGGCGATCGTGCTGCCTGCAGTGATAGTGCGTGTCATTGATACATCCCCTTACAATATCTTAGTGTCAGCTGATAGTGTGTCTTTACAACTTTTCGATCACCCTGAGCTTCGCGCTCCTGGCTCTCGGATTGATTTCCAGTTCTTCCTCCGAAGGTGTTACCGGTTTGCGGGTCACTTTCTTCACATCCGCGACCTTGCCGCAGACGCATACCGGAAATTCCTTCGGACATGTGCACGGATCCAGTCTTCTGTCGAATTCGTTCTTGACGATCCTGTCTTCCAGTGAGTGGAAAGATATGACCGCCAGCCTTCCGCCGCTCTCCAGAAGATCAGGTAATTTGCTTACTGCCTCTTTCAGATGGCCCAGCTCGTCATTCACCTCGATCCTGATTGCCTGGAATGTCCTCTTGGCCGGATGAGGTCCGGTCCGCCTTGCTCTGGCCGGTATCGCTGCCTTGATGATCTCTGTCAGCTGTCCGGTCGACCGTATAGGGTCATTCGCCCTTTCTCTGACGATGAACTGGGCTATCCTCGCCGCCCATTTCTCTTCGCCGTATTCTCTTATGATCCTCGCAAGCTCTTTCTCGCTGTAGCCGTTGACGACCTCATACGCTGTCAGGATATCGTCCTCATTCATACGCATATCCATCGGAGCGTCATGCATATAGGAGAATCCCCTCTCGGCGTTGTCGAGCTGGAAGGACGATACTCCCAGATCGAGGAGGATGCCGTCCACTTTTCTTCCCGCGGCTTCAGCTATGATGTCCGTATCGCTGTAGTTGGCGTGAAGAAATCTCTTCCGGCATTCATACTCAGCGAGCCTTGCGGACGCTGCTTCCAGAGCTGCTGTATCTCTGTCTACCGCTATCAGGGTGCCTGCCTGGGACAGTCTCCCGCAGATCCCTGAAGAGTGGCCTCCTCCGCCTACCGTTCCGTCGACGTATATTCCGTCCGGCCTGATATCAAGAGCTTCCATCACCTCGTTATAGAGGACCGGAATGTGTTCAAATTCCATATCCGCTCTCCCTAGAGATCGTACATGTCGAGCTTTCTGACGAATTCTTCGTTGTCCATCATATTCTCGCCTTCAGGATCTGCCAGCACCTCTGTGCTCCAGATCTCTATCTTGTCCATTGCTCCCTTGGTAACAAGATTCTTGCTGATGCCCGCGTAATCTCTGAGATGCTGCGGTATCAGTATCCTTCCCTGGGAGTCAAGGTGACATTCCTCAGTATTGGAGAAGAATTCACGGATGAACTTACGGACGTCTCTGTCCGACTGAGGCAGTTTTCTGATCTTATTGACCAGGACTTCATAATCGTCCATCGCGTATATGTACAGGCAGCGGTCGAACCCTCTTGTAAGCATGCAGTGTCCGCCGAGCTGATCCCTGTATCTTGAAGGGATGATCATCCGGTTTTTGCTGTCTATTGAGTTCTGGTATGTGCCTGTGAACATAAAACTCTCCCACTTTGATGGTTGTCTCCATTTTACTCCACTTCCCTCCCTTTTTCAAAATAATTAAGATATTTTTAGTTGTTTTCCCCCACTTTTTTGACTTTCACCCCACTATTCATCTTTTTTACAGGCAACGCAAAAAGAGCAGACACAACATGTTGTGTCTGCTCCGGATTCAACTACAATATATACTTTCAACGGTATGGGACAGTTCCCCACCTGAAAGATTCCTTAATGTGCCGTTTTTCTGCGCTAAACAGCGTGTTTTGAGCCTATTATCTCCCCGTTTACAGTGCGCGCGTTCGCCGAGGCAAGGAACATCATGGCATCAGCTGCTGATGCCGGGTCGACCGGTGTTACGCAGTTGACCGTGATGCCATGCGGACCGACTTCTTCTGCCAGCGCCTTTGTCAGACCTACGACTCCCGCCTTCGATGCAGAGTACGCCGTTCCGCCGGGGAATCCCGCCCGTTCACAGGCAGCGACCGTTATGACAGTGCCGCTTTTCCTCTGGATCATGAGCGGGAGAACATTTCTGACGCAGTAGAACACTCCGTTCAGATTGGTATCTATCACTTCCTCCCAGCCGGTCTCATCGATCTCTGTGACAGGTGTATCATCAGCGACAGCGGCATTGCAGATCAGCACATCTATATATCCGAGTGTATGAAGCGCCTTATCGATTGCGATCTTCACGGAATTGCCGAACTTCACATCGCATCTGACAGGGACCGCGCCTGTCTCCAGGCGCAGATCATCGGCAGGCAGCTCGGATCTGTGATATGTGAAAACGACATTGTCTCCGGCAGCCCGGAAGCGTCTTACCGCCTCGGCCCCCGTGCTGCCCGATCCGCCAATGATCAGTACGTTTCTGCCAGCCATATATCATTCCTCTTTCGCGGCTGCGGCTCTGGCAGCTTCTTCCGCGGCTTCCCTGGCAGCCTGCGCTTTCAGGCGCTCCTTTTTCACCATTCTGATCTTGATCCTGATCACGATGTAGATGAGGAGGAGCAGTCCGAGAGCGATGCCTACCAGAGTAAACGCGTAAGCGGTCTCTACCTTGAATCTCTCCCAGTTTAACTTCGCGATGAGAGCGACGGCCGCGATCCCGGCTAACAGCAGAATGACGATCCATACCGTCGCAGAGCCTCTCTTGTTGTTTCTTTTCATTTCACGTACCTCTCTTGCTTCCATTATCCGCGCGGACCGATGAATTCCCTGAGAATCGCATTGTCAGGTACCGCGTCAGTGTTCTCTATCTTCTCGAAGTATTTGATGAATTCAAGTATTCTCCGGGCTTCGGCATACTGCTCACTCTCTTCCGGGATCGCCAGAAGAAGCGGCTCTGCGAATGTTCTCAGCATATTGGTCTCGTATACAGTGCTCGAATTGAATACTATATCTGCGGACGAGCTGTATGGGAAAATATTAACGCTCTCTCCCGCTCTCACTTTAGACCATGCCTCAAGAGTTGCTTCGGCATTGTATCCTCTGAACTGATTGTCTCTTACCATCCTCCTCAGGAGTCTGGCGTCAGCTGTGGAGACTCTGTTATGTCTGTCCATGTTGATCTGTGTCAGAGGGCTGATATATATCTTGTATTTCCTGCTCCTCTCGATGTTCTGGGTGAGGATATCATTCAGGCTGTGTATGCCTTCTATGACCAGTATCTGTCCCGGATTCAGCTTCGTGATCCGGTTGCCGAATCTCTTAGTTCCCTCGAAAAAGTCGAACTCAGGTATATCTACTTCTTTTCCGGCAAGGAGATCTTCCATCTGGGTATTGAAGAGATCGAGATCTACCGACCCGAGGCCCTCAAAGTCCGGTTTTCCGTCAGCTCCGAGCGGAGTATCGCACCTCTCGACAAAATAGTCATCCGTTCCCAGATACAGAGGCTCTTCCGTCAGCTCCGCTATTGCGCTGCAGAGTCTCTTGGCGGTAGTTGTTTTGCCGCTCGATGAAGGACCGGCGATAAGGACGACCTGCTTTCCCTCTCTGACTATGCTCTCAGCCATTTCCTGGATCTGCTTGTTCTGGAGCCACTCACTGGTTCTTATGATGTCATCTGCCAAGCCGTCATGTATCCTGTCGTTGACATCGGCAAGATACCTGAGGCCGCTCTTCTTTCTCATCTTGTTGCTCATGGCAAAAGCGTCATAGAGCTTGTCGTCATCTCTGTAGTCAGGTATAGACTCAGGATGAAGCGCGTTAGGCATCCTGATAAGAACTCCGTTCCGGTACTGCCGGAGTTCGAACAGATCAATGTATCCGGCGGACGGCAGTACATGACAGTACATGCAGTTCCTGAAATCACCCATCTCCGCGAACAGCACCGGTTCTTCCGGATCTCTGTATCTGAGGAGTCCCGCCTTCTCCGGGCACCCTAGTGACTCCCACTTCTCCATTGCAGCAGCAGCCGGATATTCTTTTTCCTCAACCGGCATGTCGCTGGCTATGATCTGCTCCATGCGGTTCCATATTTTATGTATCTCAGTGGATGACAGCGCGCGGTTGGCGTATGAAAAGTAGCCCTGATTGAGAGAATTGCCGATTCTCATATCCAGACCCGTGATCTCTTTCGCGGCTTTAAGAAATATAAGTATAGCGGTATTGTGATACTTACGCTCATCGATGAAAGAGCTGATCTTAAAATCGTATCCCATAACACACCTCTGTGTATAAACTGACTCCATGATTGAAAAAGACCTATTTGGAGATATTTTATCATACTGACCGTTTTTATACAAAAACAAGCCGCCGGATCTCTCCGACGGCTGTGATGGTCTTAACCGGCCGTTATTATGTGATGAAAATACTAGATCTTCATAGCCACATCCCAGGCTCCCCAGATTACCTCTCTGAGTGCGCCCCACTTGACGCATGTTCCGCATCTGTG
>JAFRLN010000002.1 GCA_017431175.1 Mogibacterium sp. | reverse complement strand
TCAAAGATGGAGCCAGAGCTCTCATTCTCTGCAATCCATCCAATCCGTGCGGCAAAGTATTCACGCGCGAGGAACTCACTGCGATCGGGGAGCTGGTGAAGAAATACGATGCTTTTGTCATTACGGACGAAGTGTATGAGTTCATGGTCTATGAGCCAAATGTGCATGTATCGGTTGCCGGGCTTCCGGGAATGGCGGATCACACCATAACATGCAGTAGCCTGTCGAAGACTTTCTCGATCACAGGCTGGCGTCTGGGATATATGATAGGACCTGAAGATGTCATTGAGGCTGCCAAGAAAGTACATGACTTCCTTACAGTCGGCGCGCCGGCGCCGCTTCAGGAGGCAGCAGTAGCAGGGCTGGACCTCGGTTCTGGATATTATGAAGACCTGAAGAAACTGTATACGGAGAAACGAGACTATTTCCTTGCCGGACTTGACCGTATAGGGCTCAGACATAACGTACCGCAGGGAACATATTTCGTAATGATAGATATCAGCGAATTCCTTGAGCTCGAGCAGTTCAAAGATATGAGCGATCTGGAGTTCTGCGAGTGGATGATAAGAGAAATAGGAGTAGCCGCAGTACCCGGCTCAAGCTTCTTCCGCGAACCTGTCAATAACCTCATAAGGCTGCACTTCGCCCGCGGGAAGGATACACTCGATGAGGCGCTCAGGCGGCTTTCAGGACTGCAGAGCCTGCTTGCAGAATAACAGGCGCCGGCGCTTCAGGGCTCTATGACAGCGCTCGCGTCAGTCCTGTCTGGTTTTATGACGGATACTATGCTGGATGCAATATCTATGACCGGTGGTATCCTGATATTCTGCATTGGCTTTAATCTTATGTGGCCTAAGACCATCAAGGTTGCAAATCTGCTGCCTGCGCTTGTGATAACGGTCCTGATAGCTATGATCTAGAAGCTTATGCTCTGGTGGAGTATGATTCGTGTTTACTAAGAAAACTATTATACGCGTGCTCGTGTATATATCCGGATTATGCATATTGGCCCTCGGACTGACGCTCAGTACGAAAGCAGACCTTGGGGTCTCGCCTATCATCGCCGTTTCATTCTGCGTCTCGAAGCTTACCGGCGCAAGGTTCGGTGATATGACATTCCTTCTCTACGCTTCTTTCGTGGCTATTGAGATGGTGCTCCATCTGATACCCGGCAGGAGATGCCCTGCTGACAGGAAGAAAGCAATATTGGCTGACGTGCTGCAGCTTCCGCTCAGTTATGTTTTTACGATGCTGCTCAATGTCCTGTCTTCATGGATCCAGGCACCGGATACGATGGCTCTGAGGATAGCTGCTATGCTGGCTTCAGTCATCCTTGTAGGAATCGGCGCGGCCCTCAGCCTTGATATGAGGCTTGTGGCAAATCCCGGGGACGGACTGGTTCAGGCGGTTTCGGATCGTTCCGGGATCGAACTCGGACTGGCCAAGAATATCGTTGATATCACATGTGTCACGCTGACATGTATTCTTTCAATGGCTGTATCACACAGCATTATAGGTGTCGGTCTTGGTACCTTGATCGCGATGCTCGGGATAGGCCGGGTCATAGCGCTGGTGAACAGATTATCAGGAAAACGGCTTACGCTGCTGGTCGATCCAGAACAGAAATAATGAAGGCTTCATACTCTGCACTTCCGGGTAAAACCGGAAGTTTTTTCTTTCGAAAGATATCATTTTTTATATTATTCAGCTTTTTCCGGTAGTCAATTTGGGGCGGAACTGACGCTAAAGCAACACACTGCCCCCGGAGTGTTGTTTTAGCGTCATTCAGGGCTTTCATTGATTATTGTTTAAAACCCTGACCGGCTTTATTATCTAGACATCAAGAACAGACACCTCGGAGAGAGGACAGAAAAAACTGAAAACAACAGTCAAAAATAGAGAGGGGAATCAAAATGAAGAAGAGCATCAAGACAATCGTGATCATCATGGCAATCATGG
>JAFRLN010000025.1 GCA_017431175.1 Mogibacterium sp. | reverse complement strand
AGACATAAGCGGCGCGGCAGTGATCGGGGACGGAGCCTTCGCGGAATGCAGGGCGCTTTCCTATGTGAGATTCGGCGATGCAGAGAAGATAGGAGAGAGAGCGTTTTACAGATGCGGATCTTTTGAACTGACTGCTCTTCCGGACACGCTGACTGAACTCGGAGATGACGCTTTCTGTGTTATCCGTCCGGGCCTGGTCATTCCTATGGGTGTCAGACAGATCGGAAGCAACTGCCTGGGACCGGTGGACAGACGTAAGAAGATAAAGATATACAGGTCGTCACTATACGAATTCCGGAACTATTTCAGGGACAATCTTCCGGATGCCCTGGAAGAGGACAGCCATTTCTACCTGTGGGAGAGTTCGATCGATGTCACAGTCCTTGAAGACGGGACAGACAATATGGCAGGATTCCTTCCGCTGTTCTCGGATATCTATGATGTCATGCGTTCAGCGCTGATCGATGCATTCAGGACGGATAACACTTTTGATTATCCGGTGCTGGACACTGTCTTCTGGAATGAGATGAGATGGAACCAGAAGGGCAAGGACCGGCTGGCGTGTATGCGCCTTAAGTATCCGTACGAACTGACAGAATCTGCCCGCTCCATGTATACAGACTATCTCTTCAGGCATTCTGACAGGATCGCCAGGCGGGCTGTCAGAGACAGAGACATCGATATTCTGATCTTCCTCTGCGAAAACGGTATGATAGGGAAGGATAACATAACCGGACTGCTTGATTATGCGATAACTCTGTCAGCGTCTGAGTGCACCGCGCTTCTGCTCGAGCGGCAGTCAGAACTGAACCGTTACAATGCGCCGCTGCTGGATGAACTATGACTGACAGGACAGGGACCGACGATAAGATCAATAAAGCCGCACTGGATGTGCTTGACCTTGCGCGCAGCATGCTGATCGTCAGGCTGCGTTTTCTTGACATCGCTCTCGGCCGGCTGGAACTGGTTCCGTCAGACGGAGCGACATTCGCTACTGACGGCGCTCGTATCATATACGGACCGAAACATGTCCTCAGCTGCTTCGTGCGTGAGCATGAGAAGCCTGCGCGTGACTATCTGCATATCGCTCTTCACTGTATCTTCAGTCACATGTTCGTGGGATCTCTGATCGATCAGGAGCTGTGGGACGTTGCATGTGATATTGCTGTTGAGAGCACCATAAACGACCTTGGTCTCAGTATGACTGATACTGCTGTAAAATCAGCACAGAGAGCGGAGACGGAGAAGCTGCGGGCCGAAGTCAGGATGCTGACGGCCGAGAAGATATATCATTATCTGCGGGAGTCCGGTACTGACGAAACAGAGTCAGGAAGACTCCGAGGACTTTTCGCGGCTGATGATCATTCAGGCTGGTACAGAGCAAGGCCGCGCCGACTTTCAGATGATAATGATGACAGAGGCGGGCAGGATCGTACTGAAGAACCTGATGATGACGGCCCTTCGCTGATACCGCCGCCGGCAGATCTCGCAGAAGAATGGAAGGATATCGCAGAGAAGGTTCAGGATTCGCTCGAGACCATCTTCCGGGAACAGGGGGATGAAGCAGGCGGAATGATGCAGAATCTCAAAGAGATCAACCGCGAGAAGTACGATTATGCGGATTTCCTCAAAAAATTCTCCGTGATGGGGGAGACCGTCGGTGTAAATGACGAGGAGTTCGACTATATTTTCTATACATACGGACTGGATCTGTACGGCAATATGCCGCTCGTCGAGCCGCTTGAATACAAGGAGGTCAGACGAATCAGAGAATTCGTGATCGCCATAGATACTTCAGGGAGCACATCCGGCGATCTCGTGCAGAAATTCCTCCAGAAAACATACAATATTCTTAAAACCACTGAGAGCTATTTCTCACGTGTCAATATTCACATAATCCAGTGTGACGCGGACATACAGGAGCATGTCAGGATCACAGATGAAGAGAGTTTTGACAGTTATATAAGTACCATGAGTATCCACGGTCTTGGCGGCACTGATTTCAGACCGGTGTTCCGTTTCGTGGACAGGCTGATCGAAGCCGGTGAATTTACCGATCTGAAAGGCCTGATCTATTTTACTGACGGCTTCGGCTTTTTCCCGGAGAGTAAGCCGGATTATGATACGGCTTTCGTTTTCCTGGATAACGAATACAACAATCCGGATGTTCCTCCGTGGGCGATCAAAGTCATACTGCAGAATGAAGATGTATAGATGCTTTCTGTACTTAAGTACTATTCGAAGGAGATAACGCTGTGAATATCAGGGACGCAAAAGAACAGATCAAAAACGCGATCATAGCATATTTCACCAAGGACGAATACGGTGAATACCGGATCGCTATCGAGGACCAGAGGCCGGTCTTCCTGATGGGCCCTCCGGGCATAGGTAAGACTGCCATAATGCAGCAGATCGCGTCGGAACTCGGAGTCGGTCTTGTTTCATACTCTATGACACATCACACCAGACAGTCTGCTCTCGGACTGCCGTATATCAGGACCAAGAGCTACGGCGGCAGGGAATACAGCGTTTCCGAATATACGATGTCTGAGATCATTGCGTCGGTATATGACATGATGGAAGATACGGGAGTCCGCGAAGGGATCCTTTTCCTCGATGAGATCAACTGCGTGTCAGAGACGCTCGCTCCGTCGATGCTGCAGTTCCTACAGTATAAGACTTTCGGAAGACACCGTGTCCCTGACGGATGGATAGTAGTCACAGCCGGAAACCCTCCTGAATACAACAATTCCGTACGTGAATTCGATACGGTCACATGGGACAGGCTCAAGCGTATAGACATTGAGCCGGATTACACGATCTGGAAGGAATATGCCCTTGACCGCGGAGTACATCCCGCGATCTCGACATATCTTGACATCAAGAGCAGAGACTTCTATATCGTTGAGACAACGGTAGAAGGCAAGACTATAGTGACAGCCAGGGCGTGGCTCAACCTGTCAGATATGATCAGACTGTACGAGCAGAATGGTATCACTGTGGATGAGAAGATGATCGGTCAGTATCTTCAGGACGGCAGGGTGTCAAAATCGTTCGCCAACTATTATGATCTGTTCAGCAAATACAGATCAGACTATCAGATAGACGATATTCTCAGCGGAAAGGCAGATGCCGCTATCATAGAGCGCGCGGGAGCCGCAAAATACGATGAGAGATTATCGCTCCTCGGTCTGATACTTGACAGAGTGGGCGCAGATCTCAGGCGGAACTTCTATGATGAACAGATACTGACAGAAGAGCGCGGGATATTCAGCAGGATCAGGACGGAGCTAGAAGATCCGTCGGCATCCGCGCTGAAGCTGCTGAATGAAGTGATATCCGGGAAGAAGAATGAACTCGAAAACGGCAAGCGGTCCAATTCGCTTTCTGACGACAGGCGCAGGATGCTCCATGGGACGATCAGTGATCTGGAGGCAGCGGCAAAGGCAGTCGCTCAGGCGGGAGATCCTCCTGGGCTTGAAGCATTTGACATCATCAGAAAAGATTTCAACGCCAGAAGAGCTGATTACCTGAGGCACACAGAAAAAGTCAGTTCAGAGCTTGAGAATATGTTCGTCTTCGCCGAAAAGGCATTTGCCGGCGGGCAGGAAATGCTGATAATCGTGACTGAGCTGACCAAGGGATCATATGCCGCGCATTTCATAAGCAGACACGGGTGCGGCAAATACTTTGAACATAATAAGGAGCTGCTGTTCTACGAGAGGCAGAATGAGATACTGAGAGAGATAGAAGAAATAGACTTGCAGGAGTGACCGGTATGGTGAGAAACGATGAATTATTCATGAAGAAAGCGATCGGACTTTCGGAGGCGGCAGTCAGGCACGGGAATGAACCTTTCGGTGCTGTTCTCGTGAAAGACGGGGAGATCGTTTTTACCAATGAGAACCAGATCTATACCATGCATGATCCTACATTCCACGGCGAAGCGGGGCTCATAAGAAGATTCTGCGCGGAGACTGGCATAACCGATCTCAGGGAATACACACTGTACTCAAGCTGCGAACCTTGTTTCATGTGCAGCGGAGCAATGGTGTGGGTAAAGCTGGGCAGACTGGTGTACGGAGCAAGCAACGAAGAACTCGAAGCGCTGCTGGGACAGGAAGGCTGCAACTGCAGCAGGATCGTCTTTGACAACTCTTTCTGGAAGCCGGAAGTGACTGCAGGCATTCTCAGAGAGGAAGCGCTGGAAGTCCTCCGCAGTTATTTCGTTGACCATGAGAAGGGGTAGAATATGAAATACCATTATTGTTTATTCGACCTGGACGGGACGCTGACAGATCCGGGGGTCGGGATCACCAATTCAGTGATGCACGCTCTGGAAAAATACGGTATCCATGTCTCTGACAGAACGGAGCTGTATCCGTTTATCGGTCCGCCGCTCGCAGACTCTTTTAAGAAATACTTTGACTTTACTGATGAGCAGGCGCTCCGGGCGATCGATTACTACAGAGAGTATTTCCGCGAGGACGGTATATTTGAGAACACTGTGTATAAAGGGATCCCGGAAATGCTGGAGACTCTGCGGAGCCGGAATGTCGTGATCGCTCTGTCGACATCGAAACCGTATGAATTTTCAGTACGTATACTCGAGCATTTTGATCTGTATCAGTATTTTGACTATATAGGCGCTGCTACTATGGACGGCAGTATCAGCAGGAAGGCCGATGTGATCGCGCATCTTCTCGATGAGATCGGAGAGGTGGACAGATCAGCTGTACTGATGGTCGGAGACAGGGAGAATGATATAGAAGGCGCCGCGGCCAACGGCCTTGACAGCGCAGGTGTGCTGTGGGGTTATGGGTCCAGAGAGGAACTTGAAACTGCCGGAGCAGATCATCTGGCGCAGGTGCCGGAAGACATCCTGGCACTTTTCTGATGATCCGCAGCGGACTGTGAATCACGGAGGTCACAATGAGATATTTATTACTTGTACTCGGAGCGATAGCTCTTGCGGTCTATATTCCTGAGAAAATACGCGGATATACACTGAAAGCAGTGTTCAAGAAGAGCATAGTGTCGGTGCTGTTTGTTGCTGTTGCCGCAGCGGCGGGTTCTTCAGCCCCGTTAGCTCCTTTTGTCATAGTCGGCCTGACATTCGGACTGCTCGGGGATATCTGGCTGGATCTGAAATACGTATTCCCGCTGCACGATGAGCTCCTTACATACGCAGGTTTTTCTGTATTCGGAATAGGCCATATTCTGTATATCACCGGACTGATCCGGCAGTATGGTACCGGCAGATTCCTCGTGCTCTCTTTTGTGTTGGCTGCGATCGCGGCGGGCATGGTCGCTGCGATGGAAAGACCGATGAAACTCGTCTACGGGCGCATGAGAAAAGCTGTCATCTTGTACGGATTCGCGCTGTTCTCGACTGTCTTCGTTTCAGGCAATCTCCTTCTGTCGGCGGGAGGCATGGCGCTCCGGCTGTTCTTCACAGGAAGTGTGATGTTCGCGGTATCCGATCTTATCCTGAGCGGAACTTATTTCGGCACAGGAAAAGACCGCCCTGCAGATATCATCGCCAATTATCTGTTCTATTACGGCGGTCAGTTTCTTATCGCGTATTCACTGATGTTCGTCTGATAAGCTGCAGCAGACGGATGAATTCAGACAAGCCACTTTTCATATGCCCGTCAGCGACGGAGCAACTTACAGAAGAACGGTGAGAGGATATAGAGGATATATGGAAGACACACGAATATTTCATCCATTCGACCCGCTGTATGATGAGAACAGCAGAATACTGATCCTCGGATCATTTCCGTCCGTCAAGTCCAGAGAACAGAACTTCTTCTACGGGCATCCGCAGAACAGGTTCTGGAAAGTTGTCGCGTCTGTTTTCGGAGAGCCGGTCCCCACAGATATTGAAGAGAAAAAACATCTGATACTTGATCACGGCCTCGCTCTGTGGGATTCGATCGCAAGCTGCGAGATCACCGGCTCATCGGATGCCAGCATCCGGAACGCGAAAGCGAATGATATCGGGGCTATACTCGACGGCTCGCGGATAGAGAGGATCTACTGCAACGGGCGCAAGTCACACGAGCTGTACTGCCGTTTTATCGAACCGGTGACAGGCAGACAGGCAGTCTGCCTGCCTTCGACGAGTCCGGCCAACGCCAGATGGCGCCTCGAAGACCTGATCAGTGCCTGGGAGGAGATAAAAGTGTAAAAACACCGAAAAACACTGAAAAACAGCGGTTTTGAGCCGTATCGCAACCGCCGGTTGACAGATTGAAAAGCCTGATTGGTAGAGTGCAACTGCCGTAAACGGTAGATTAAAGGTGCAAAACAACAGAGCACAGCACTCAGAATCAGGGAGGAAAAGGAAATGATTTTAGCAGATAAGATTATAGAGAACAGAAAGAAAAACGGCTGGTCACAGGAGGAACTCGCTGACAGGCTGGGAGTATCAAGACAGTCAGTGTCAAAGTGGGAAGGCGCTCAGGCAGTGCCTGATATGAAGAAGATCGTACAGATGTCCGAGATCTTCGGAGTCAGCACGGACTATCTTCTCAGGGATGATATAGAGATACCGGCTGCTCCGGAAACCGCGCCGGTAGACAACGGTCTCGAAGAGACCGTAAGAGTCGTGGATCTTGCGGAGGCAAACGCGTTTCTTGAGTATAATGAAAAAGCCGCTCATACTGTTTCTACAGGAGTGATGCTCTGTATACTCTCGCCTGTGCTGCTGATCGTTCTGTCGGGACTTGCTGAGGCGGGCATGATCAGCGTGAATGAAGATGTAGCCAGCTTCGGAGGACTGATCATACTGCTGATCATCGTGGCCGCAGCGGTAGGAATGTTCATCACGACATCACTGAAAGGCAAGCAGTATGAGTATCTTGAGAGCGTGGATATAGATACAGCGTACGGAGTCAGCGGAATGGTCAAAGAGCGCCGCGGCAGTTACGCTGAAACGCACAGCCGCCTGCTGGTAGTCGGGATCATGCTGTGTGTGATATCCGCAATTCCGCTGTTCATCATGTCGCTGGTGCACTATTCAAATAATACAGATCTGTTCCCGATACTCGGAGTAGCCGGTCTGCTTGTGACAGTTGCTGCAGGAGTCAAACTGATCGTTCTTACCTGCACCAGACAGGGCGGATATGACAAGCTGCTCGAGGAGGGCGATTATACAAGGCTCAACAAGAGGGTCGGAAAATTCGACGGCATCTACTGGGCGATCGTTCTGACGATATACCTCGGCTGGAGCTTTATTTCCAACAGATGGGAGATGACATGGGTCGTATGGCCGATCGCGGGAGTCCTCTTCGCGGCTTACCGTGAGATCCTGAAGGCAGTAGTGAGAGCTAAGAATTAAATGACAGTTGAGGAAAAAGTCTTCCGGCGCAAACGGTTCGATATCAGGAGGCTGGAAGAATACGGGTTCGTATCGAATAAGGGAGAACACACAATGTCGGCATCTTTCATGGATGGCGACTTTTGTGCTGAGCTGACTGTAGCAGGAGATGAGCTGACGGGCACCGTCATCGATGTGATGAATGACGAGGAATACGTTCAGCTGAGGAATCCTAATTTTGACGGATCTTATGTCAATACTGTCAGAGACGCGTATGAGAGGCTCCTTGAGGATATATCGGACAAGTGCTGTGAGGAAATACCGGATCCGAAGCAGGGCGTTATCAATGAGACGCTTATCCGGAGGGTCCTGTCACTGGCGGACAGCATTCCGTACGGTCTGGTCTCGACTTACGGACAGATAGCGAAGATGATAGGAATGGACAAAAACGCCCGCATGATCGGCAGGATCATGAGTATGGCAGACAGATACGGAGATCATCCATGCCACAGGGTAGTCAGCAGCAGCGGCCGCCTTGTACCGGGATGGGCAGAACAGAGAGAACTGCTTGAGGCAGAAGGGGTAGCGTTCAGAAAGAACGGGCATGTGGATATGAAAAAACACCTGTGGGTACCGTGTGAGTAAGAGGCAGATGTGTGACCGGAAGAAACGGAGAATGACATGGCAGACAAGAAATATGACAGAGATATACTGATTCCTGAGGTGATGGAAGACAGGCTGACCGCACTCAGCGAAAGTGAGA
Organism: Mogibacterium sp.; assembly: GCA_017431175.1. Taxonomy (GTDB): domain Bacteria; phylum Bacillota; class Clostridia; order Peptostreptococcales; family Anaerovoracaceae; genus Crickella. The sequence goes on along the minus strand of JAFRLN010000025.1, from coordinate 3,179 downwards.
TGGAGATGTTCAGGCTGCTCGTCGACAGACCGGGCGGCATGTTCCTTTCGGCGGAAACAGACATCATGCTCGCCGAACTGCTCGCCGCGGACGAACTTCTTATCATGCTGCCTGAAAATAAGGCCGTGATACCTGCGGATATCGGCAACGTATACAGGGAGATATGGTCCGATGAGCTGACTCTGAAATGGCGCAAGCGCAACTGGATGTACAAGTGCCTTGAGACAGGAAAATATCTCTATGGAGTCATGACGTGGGACGTGCTCAGAGATCTTTTCGCCCTGAGATATCCTCACGCGGATATGAAAGAGATCAGAACTCTCTTCGATACCACTCCTTCGTACAATCAGTGGTTCACAGAGAGGGGCGGCAGGCTTGTCCTCAACGGATATGAACAGGATAATTATTATGAATATCTTGAGACCCGGATCCAGGGAGAGGTGCCGTTCTATATCCCGAAGAAGGAAGAAGTTGAGGAACTGTATGAAAAGGGAAGCCTGATCAGCAGAGAAGCGCACACCGCGCTGCGGGACTTTATCGTAAAGACTTACGGATGTGATACCGATACAGCGGACCTGAAGGTCCATGATCTGTATGAGGCGGTCAATAATCACGTAAGAGTCAATGACGCTGCTGAATTGTTTGCCTCCGGAGAAGCAGGCGGCAGAGCAGATTTTGCATTTCCGTCAGACGAGATCCATGTCAGGTTCATCGAGCTTTATATGGAGATGAGCCGCGAATGCCGGGTCAGAGACAACAGAGGCCACGATTCTTACGAAATGGTCGCGATAATGGCTGAGAAGAACAGATCCGAGACCGGGCCGGATGTGAAAAAGACCGCTCCGGTAAAGCGCGTCAAGATCGGCAGGAATGATCCATGCCCATGCGGAAGCGGGAAGAAGTATAAGAACTGCTGCGGAAGAAACTGATGATATGAACGAAAAGCATTCGCAATACGAAGACTATACGATGGGGCTTGCACTGTTCGACCTGGTACCGGTGCTTCTGTTCCTGATGAGCGGACTGGTCATCTGGAGTATTTCCGGAAGCGGCCTGTTCCTTGCGGGAGCGCTGTGCTCTTTTCTTGCGGGACTGTCCAAAGCAGTCTGGAAGATCATAGTCGTGAAGAGCGGATGCGATATCGGGCTGCTGACAAAACTGTTCCGCGTTATGATGCCTGCCGGCTTCGCGCTGATGCTCATCGCAGCGATAGCGGCAGCGGCAGCGGAGAGCCGGAATGGGATACCGTCGGGAGGTTTTGGTATCTCCGGAGGCCTCAGAGCGGCAGCGTCTGTGCCGGCGGTGCTCTTTTTTGCTGCAGCGACAGCCGGGATGTGTCTTATGGGATGGCTCGGATCTCACCTTGACAGCAGCGCAGGGTCCGCCTGGAAGGAAGAAGTGCTGAACGCCGTCTCCCAGCTGCTGATACTCGCTGGTGTGATCACTGTGTATTTCGGTCTGTTCTATCATGCCGACGCGCACGCGCTGTCTGCGATGAAAAGCACTGATTCCGTAGAAGTGACGCAGACAGGAAGAGTGGTGCTGTTTGATGGCGAAGGGGAGGAGGACGCCCTGGTTTTCTATCCGGGAGGAAAAGTAGAAGCAGCCGCGTACGCGCCTCTCATGATGAAGATCGCTGAGAACGGGACGGACTGCTTCCTGTGCGGCATGCCTCTGAATTTTGCTCTTATAGACAGTGACGCGGCAGAAGACATAAGGGAAGAATATGGCAGAATTTACACTCACTGGTATGCAGGAGGCCACTCGCTGGGAGGCGTGGCGGCTTCGATGCTTACTTCCGGCGGTACTGATTGGGACGGACTCATACTGCTTGCGTCGTATCCGGCAGATGAACAGCGAATCCCGGTACTCTCTGTATATGGCTCAGAAGATAAAGTCTTGAATTTTGAAAGTTACAGTAAGGCGTATGATAAAGGCCGCTTCCCTGAGGATACTGCGGAGCAAGTCATCCCCGGCGGCAACCATGCCGGTTTCGGCAGCTATGGCGCGCAGAAGGGTGACGGAGCAGCGAAGATATCCTCGGAGGAGCAGCAGACAGAAACAGCAGGGATAATAAGCGGCTTCGTCAGGTGATATCAGGCGGCATCAGGCACTGCTATACAGAGGCGCTGGGATGAAGCGCAGTAATGGAATACTCTGTCCGACAGAACATCTTCTTCGTCAACGATCACGCGGTTGCCGTGATCAAGCATATCTATCAGCTCAGCTACATCGGGATGCTCGTCTTCAGGGATGATCAGCATCTCATGGATAGAGATCGGGAGTACGTAGTATCCTCCGTGAAAAACATCTGAAATACGTTCCATGATCCCCGGATAGAAGAGCACAGCCGCTCCTCTGATCTGACTCGTATTCGTCAGAATGAACGGACCTTCGACGCCTTCGCCGGGCGATGACGCCGGGTCAAGGTAGTTCTTCAGACTGCCGGTCGTGAGGTACCTCGGCAGATCCATAAGGAGAGGCGGCTCCAGCTTCATCGTATTCTCCATCGCCGCCGTGAGAAGCTCTTCTCTGCTGCAGCCGATAGAGCGGAGCACTCCGTCAGTTACGGCTACTTTCCATTCGCTTCTTATACTCTCATCACAGTTGATATCCACCGCCATCGCCAGACCGTTTCCGGCATCTATATAAGGACGCTCTGCCATATAGCTCATATTCCTTCTGACATCAAGCAGCCTCAGAGTAAGCCTTGAGCGGACCTTCTCAAGATCAAGGTCATTCAGCAGCTCCACAGGCGGCAGCGGACTCTCCATCGCATACCTGCACCTGTCTTTGAGCTCCTGCATCAGCCACTCTCCGTCCTCTCCGGATTCATGCCGTTCGAACAGATCATCCAGATATATATTCGCTCCGGCAGCACTCCCTTTACGTCTGAGAATGAAGCCGTGCAGAGTGGTGTCATTGGCTTTGATGACGTCGCTGTCTTCGATCGTTACATCCGTATCACCGTTCTCGTCCAGATAGCAGCGGATCTCTTTCTTTGCTTTAATAATGTAATCCTGAATAGTCATTTCTCATTCCTCCTCCTTGCTTTGCGTAATGTGTATAGCCATGAGAAGAGCCAGTGTTCCGCCCCAAACAATCGTCATATCATTAGCCGTTGCCATAAGTGAAAATGCGAGTGACATTTGTAATGTCACTTATGAGATCGAATTGTT
>JAFRLN010000024.1 GCA_017431175.1 Mogibacterium sp. | reverse complement strand
GCGTACTGTTTCGTTTTCTTTTTCGTTTCTCTCCTGTGCCGTTTCCTCATACGGCATCTCCAGTTCATGGGCAAGATTGCCGTTATCGTTATACTTCACCATATATACAACGGCGAGCAGATCAAGGACAAGAAGTTCGCGGTTACAATTGACTGCTTCAAGGATGGGGAACTCATCCTCCAGAAAGGCAAGAAGAAATTCAAGAAGATCGTTCTTGAATAGTACTCTTCGGTAATCGATTCACATAAAGAGCGGAGCTTTCGGGCTCCGCTTTTGGTTTCACAATCATCGGAATGATCAGTCGCTGATAATAGCGTCGTTGACCAGAAGTCTGACAGCTTGATGCATATGAGGCCTGAACTCTTCCAGTGACATCGGTTCCTTATACAGGATAAGGTCGTATGTAGTGGAGCTGATCAGACCGAGCAGGTTAAATAGCAGCACCTTGAGATCACGGATCGTGACATTGTCTGCGTCGAGCATCTTCTGGATATAGTCCTCAAAATCAATGACCGGCGATGTTCCGTCGTCGACACCGTAGTACTCCTGCGGAGATCTCGGCCCTTTTGTAAAGAGTCCCCATGAAAGATGCTTGGAAATGAATCCGACAAAAGCAGCATTGTCAGAAAGAAGATCAACGATATAGTCGATGATATAGATGAATTTGTCTGCAGTGTCCAGACCTTCCGGGCAGGTACTGATATACTCATCCATACTGGCGCATGCATTCTGAAGAAGCTCGCTTGCCTTGGATCTGATCAGCGCGTTGCGGATATCAGTCTTGTCCTCGAAATACAAATAAAAAGTGCCCTTGGCAACACCGGCTTTATCCGCTATCTCTCTGATGGTCGTTTTTGAAAAACCGAGAGTAGTGAATAGCTCGTATGCGCTGTCCAGCAGGGCGGTACGTTTCTGAATTTTGTTCTGTAATGCTTTTCCCATGAAAATACCCCCACATTCCGCAAGCAGATGCTTACAGACAGAAAAAACAGATAATAAAAAAATAGTCCCTCAAAAACATTATCATTACATTAAAAATGTGTCAATGGGTACTTCCTTTTATGCTATGATTTAACCATGAAATATAATGAAATAAGGATAAAAGTCAATAAAAAAGACCTCGAGAGAACTGAGGGGCTGCTGATAGAAAACGGGTTCAGTTCTATGCTGATAGACGATCCGGACGATGTCAGAGATATCGTCAGCCATCCTGATGTATACAGGTATGATTACCTCAATGAGGAGCTGATGGAAGATCTTCAGAGGATGCCTGAGATCACGGTATACTTTGCCGATGATGAGGAAGGCCGGAAAGAGAAGACCCGCGCTGAGAAGTTGCTGTCGGAGTTTGCGGACAGTCCGGACGCTCCGGTCATCAGCATAGAGTGTGCCGGGACGGGAGATGACAGCGAATGGCTGTACAAGTGGCAGGAGCATTTCAGACCGACCAGAGTCGGCAGCAGGATAGTGGTCAGGCCCAGCTGGGAAGAATATACACCTGATCCGGGAGATCTCGTTATAGAGATGGATCCCGGAATGGCGTTCGGAAGCGGGCTGCATGAGACTACGTCGATGTGTATACGCGCGCTTGAATCGATAATGCGCACCGGGAATAATGATGCAGAGGGCAATGAGAGCGGATGCTTCCACAAGATCCTCGATGTAGGCACAGGCACAGGGATACTTGCTATTGCAGGAGTGCTGCTCGGCGCTGATGAAGCCCTCGGAATAGATATAGATACGGATGCAGTCAGAGTTGCTGAAGAAAATATCAGCAACAACGGGATGTCAGACAGGATCCATGTCCGGTACGGCGATCTGACAGAAGGCGTCGATTATGAAGCAGATATCATCGTCGCCAACCTTATGGCGGATCTGGTGATAAAGCTGTCACCGGCTGCGGCCGGCCACCTGAGACGGGGAGGCTGGTATGTCACCTCGGGAATACTTGACGTGAAAGAAGAGCAGGTAAGCAACGCCATACGGGAGGCAGGGTTTGATATTTGTGATGTCCTGCGCGATGGCGAATGGCGCGCGGTGATCGCGCGGAAGCAGTAGCAGAGATCCGGTGAATTTTTATTATAAGATATCATTACGCAATGGAGGGTGTTATGGTCAGTGAAGTTAATATGACAAAAATGCTGGAGGATGTAACCGAGAATTTCACGACCGGATTCATGTGCTCAGAATCCGTGCTCGAGATGCTTAACAGACACTACGATCTTGGTATCGGTGAGGAAGCGATCGCGCTCTCGACCGGATTCCCGTATGGGTTCGGCGACGGCGGAAATGTATGCGGGGCGGTGGCAGGCGCTACGATGTGCCTCGGCAAGGTCTTCGGCAGAACGGTAAAAGGTGATCCCGCGTTCAGAAAATGCATCGACGTGGTACGTGAGCTCAATGATGATGTTGCCGCAGTTTACGGCAGCAGCCTGTGTCCTGTTCTGATCGAGAACTATGACTTCTATGAACCTGACCGCAAGACACACTGCACAGGTATCGTCCATGCCTGTGTGAGATCTTTTGCTAAGATCATGGAGCGCGAGTGCGGCGTCAAAGTCATCGAATAGACACCGGCAGCGCGCATGTGGCGAGACAGGCAGAGATTAATCCGATTGACTACTGCGACGGCAGCTAGTAAAATGATAATGTATTGAGATTAGTACCGGACAGACCGGTGGAAAGAACGGAATAGACCAAAGGAGATGATTTCCATGGATATGAATGATATTCTGAAAATGATGATCGCAAGCGGCGCTCTTGAGCAGATCAGCCAGCAGACCGGAGTTTCTTCAAAGGATGCTGCGAATGTTCTCGAGGATGTACTTCCTGTACTTCTTATGGGAATGCAGGGACAGGCTAAGAACAAGAACACACAGCAGGGATTCCTTCAGGCTCTGCAGGATCACGGCAAGCAGGATACAAGCGATATGAACCGCTTCCTCAGGAATGTAGATACTGATGACGGTGCTAAGATCGTTAACCATCTGCTTGGATCCAAGCAGGAAGAAGTAGCTGCCAAGGCCAGGAAGAAGAGCGGTATCGATACCAAGACCATCCTCAAGATCATGGCTATCCTCGCACCGCTTCTGATGACCAAGATGGGCAATACTGCACAGAGCAAAGCTAAGAAGAGCAGCTCCTCAGATATGATGAGCGTTGTAGGCGGAATGCTTGACGGCGTAGACGCAGGCGACGTTATCAAACTGGCAGGACTGCTTCTTAAGTAATCATACTGAAACGAAAGCGAATAAGATCCGCCGGGCTGCAGCTTGGCGGATCTTTTTTCATAATGATCGCAGCAAGGGAACCGTGATATGAAGCAAGAGATTAAACCTCGTGTTGTAATCGCAATAAAAATCCTGGCGGCTGTGCTGATGACCGTGGTGATCACCGGTCTGTGCGCGTGCGGTACTGCCGGCGATACCGTTGATGTCGCTGAAGACGGTACAGCAGACACAGATGAAAGCAGAATGACGCTGATGATCTATATGGTCGGCTCAGACCTTGAATCCAGGTCAGGGCTGGCTACAGAGGATCTGCAGGAGATCGCTGACAGCGGTGTGGATACAGAGGCAGTGAATATAGTTGTCTGCGCCGGAGGAACAGAGAAATGGCGTAACGATTATGTACCCGCTGACAGCAACATCATCATGCACCTCGGCGGGGATGGTTTTGTCGTGGATGAAACACAGGAAGCCTCTTCGATGGGAGACAGCTCTGCCCTGACGGATTTCCTTGACTACTGCACAGATAACTACCATACAGAAGAGTATGCTCTCATATTGTGGGATCACGGCGCCGGTCCTGTTATGGGTTACGGTATGGATACGCTTCATGACAGAGACTGCCTCACGCTGCCGGAGATGCGCGACGCGTTGGAAGCGTCACCGTTCGGCAGGGACAGAAAGCTGGCATGGGTGGGGTTCGACGCTTGTCTGATGGCTTCCGCGGAACTGGCATGTATATGGTCAGAATACGCGGACTACCTCGTTGCGTCACAGGAAGTAGAGCCGGCTTTCGGATGGCGCTACAGTTTTCTGAAGGACGCGGACAGCACTGAGACTCCGGAACTGCTCGGGCTCATAGCAAAATCCTATCTCGATGCATGCAGAGAATACTACGAAGAGAAAGGCTATGCGGGCAGAGATACCACACTCTCGTGCATGGATCTCAGTAAAGCGGAAGAGGTGGAAGACGCGGTTGACGCTCTGTTCGGTAAAGCGGCAGAGGATATAGGAAGAAGTTACAATAAGCTTGCAAGCAGGCGCATCAACACGCGCGCTCTGGGGAGAGCGACAACCGGTTCCGAGTATGATCTGGTCGATCTGAACAATGCTGCTGAGCAGCTGTCCTCATTTTATCCTGATGAAGCCGCCGCTCTGCAGGAGGCTCTGGGAGATCTGATCATCGCTAATGAAACGAACGCGGAGCAGCTGTCCGGCGTCAGTCTGTACTATCCTTTCTTCAATAAGTTTTATTATGAGAACAGCTGGGCAGATACCTATGATCAGCTTGGAGTGTTCCCGGAATACGTAAGGTATCTTGAAGAATATGAAAAAACCTGGCTTGGCAATGACAGGCTGGCCGCCGCGTCGGGGGCTGTTCCGACAATATCGGGAAAAGGTAAATTCACGCTCAGGCTTACACCTGAGCAGGCAGAAAGCTTTGCCGGCGCGAGATTCCATATCTTGATGCACTATGGGGGCGACACGTATATGCCGGTATACACATCCGGCAGGGTGACCTACAATCCTTATAAGAGAACCATTACTGCGGACTATGACGGAAAAGCTCTGTATGCCGTGAACAGTCTCGGGGATTACACCATTCCGGTCTCCAGCTATCTGAGCAGTGATAACGGTTATTCTCATTATGCTGTTAACTGTACTGTCTACAAATTCTCACCGGATGATATCTGGGACATGACCCCTGAAGAGCAGGAAGAGAATCAGGAGGAATACCATTCTTATACCAGAGCCTGGTTCAATCTGGCTGTCAGCGAAGAGGATGGTACAGTGAATACGAGCGCTATACTTGCGCGGGGCGAGGAAAATATCGGACCGGATAATCTCGAGCCCGGCAAGGCCGAGGAGCTCGAACTGGGTGACTGGGATTATTATCTGTTCACATTTGGATCCATGCGCATACTTACGCGGAACAGAGACGGAGTCATACTGCCTGTCGAGAGCTGGAATATGAATTCAGGATTCAGCTACTGTGAATTCACTAAGTATAACGGTCTTGACTTTGAATACGCACCGCTGGAAGCCGGGGATTACTCCATCATATTCGAAATCACAGACACTCAGGGGAACAGATACTGCTCTGAACCGGCAAGTATCGATTCCTCTTCCAAGGTGTTCCGTGAGGAAGTCCGGAAAAAACCTGCAAAGATCAGCTGGCAGGAAGGAGACAGAGTCAAGCTGCTTGAACGCGACGGACTGACGCTTTCTCTTGTGAATAAGGATAATGAAGGGACTCCGGTACAGACCTTTGAACTGGTCAATAACACTGATGAAGAGGTCAAGGTGGAGACAAGCGGCCGGGACGCGATCGTCAATGGGAATATAGACGGCGGCTTTATGTCATTGTCTGTACGCGCGAAACCGGGAGAGACCAGCACCGTGACCAGTTCTATCTTTGATGAAGAGGGGTTCCAGTGCAATATGGATTTTGGAACCGCAACGTATTATAGCTTTGTCAGGCAGATCAGATCCGTGGAATTCTGCGTAAGTGCTCAGTCCCTGGACACCCACAGGAAGATCTGGGATGAGGAACCTTTCCTGGTTACCTATTCGGAAGAAACAGCGCCTCCGCTCAGTCCGTATTACTGCAGAGGCACATGGAGAGAAGTCATAAAAGAGAAATGCGCGTATCCGTACCTGGGTGCCAGAGCGGGAGAGCAGAAGATCTATGAAGATGACGATCTCGAAGTGACGCTTCTCGCTCTTGGGGCTGATAAGTACGGGTATGATAACGGGTTCTTACGGATCGTCAATAAATCAGACCGGGTGCAGTATCTGTCTGTCGACGGAGTCGTCTACAATGATGTATATGAAGACATTTCGAATTGCAATTCTATACTGCCGAATACTACGAAGTATTCTACCCTGTCATGGGGGTCTTACAAAATGGATGATCTCGGGATAACAGATATACAGGACCTGACTTTTGCGATCAAGAAGCATTCCAGCAGATACATGGCGCAGCTGGGTTACGGTGAGGTCACCTGGTATCCGGTCGATCTGGATACCAGGGCAGAGCAGGCAAGCAGTATCAGGACAGGCGACACCACCCTGTATGAAAAGGATGGCCTTAGAGTTGCACTGGCAGAATATCTGCCTGCGGACCCGGACACAGGAAGAACAGCGCCCGGATGGCGGCTGTCTGTAGAGAATGATACAGATACAGACATTTCTGTAGATATGACAGACATGTATGAAAACGGGCAATACATAGGAAACAACCGGAATCAGTGGCATACGTACTGGTATTACCGCTGTGTCGGCGCTCATCAGAAATGCCTGACAACGATAGAAGCCAACAGCTCGGCCGAGCTCACCTCTGTTTCGTTCAGGCTGCTGGTCAAGAGCTTTACCGAGGACCGCATTCTGTACACATCCGATGAAGTCATAACACTAAACGTGGAATGATTGATATATAATAAATAGAAAAGCCGTGGGAAAGGGGAAAACTGATGAGAAACTATAAGCGACTGACCGCCCTGACATTAGCAGTCATACTGGCGGTACTTCCGCTGGCAGGGTGCAGCAGTAAACCGGACAGCATAGAACTGCCCGAAGAAGCAGAGATCCAGCAGAGCGCGATCAGCAGCCTGCCGGACAGTTTTGATAAGGTCAATAATGTATCCTATGTTATGGTGTATAACCCTGATCTGTACAGTGAATTCAACGATGTCAATAATGAGCTGGCAACAGGAGACTTTGATCAGAGCGTCGTTGACACAACTGCTGTCAGAGCAGGAGAACTCCCGGATGAGACTGAGAGCAGAATCATGCCGCTGTCACAGGGAGAACTGATGGGAGATTTCAGCTTTGATGATTTTGAACTGTCGGAAGACCGTGCAGGTATAGTGGTACCGCCTGACGAAGTTGGCGATACAAAATACTTCTTCTATGAAAACATAGGCATGGGTTACCGTACAGGAGGAACGTTCGTATGCCGTTATGCAGGCGACCACTGCTGTGTCTGGACCCTTCAGGGAGAAAATATTATCAACGATGCTAAGGCAAGCGCCTGCGGCAAGAAGTTTGATCAGGAGATCTATGACAGGGAGGTCGAATTCTTCGGTGAACCGCGCTATGCGGAAGACGGAGGAAAGATCCACCTTCTGCTGTATGACTTCAAGTGTGTCGGTCTTAATGTCACGCTCGGTTATTTCAATCTGTATGATATCGTGTTCACAACAACAGATATGTCCGCGCCGGAAGCTCTGGCCTATAAGCTGAATCTTGACCACGCCATTGTCAATCTGAATGCAGCCGCTTTGAATAATCCGGTATATGAGCAGTATACCTACAGTACTATGGTGCATGAGTTCCAGCATCTGATTTTCGGATCCAGTATTATGTGCGAGCCGAACCCTCAGTTTTTCAATGTGTGGCTTAACGAAGCGCTTTCCGGTTATATTGAGAACGTGTTCTATCCGGGGATCAAGGAAAGCCATGTTCTCTCCCTTCAGGCAAGCCGGAGAGTCCGCCACGGACAGTCGCTTTACAACTTCGGTGTAGAAGACGGTGATATCGGCGTATACGGATCAGTATACCTTTTCGCTGAATTCCTTAAGGAACTCGGAGGGGATAAAGTGTTCCACGGCATCCATGACTATCTGCGCACTACGAAGGACAGAATACCTACGGATGACGCAGCGCTGTATGAGGCGCTTGGTCCTGATGTAGTAAAGAAGATCGACAGCGCGATCGTAATGCCGGAAGGTGTCAGCTATGCTAATGAACAGGAAGAGTTCACAAGCAAGCTTACTCTGGCATACTACATCTCACTGCTGAACGGGGAGATAGCAAATCCTGCTGCGTTCAGTACCGTCGATAAAATGACACTTCTGTATGACGAGCTGGACGGATGCAATATTCAGGGCGGCGGCCGTGTGCTGCTGGCTACCAGGAACGGAAAATTCCGGATCCCTGAAAGCGCGGACAAGGGCCTCGTATACATTGGATTCGATAAGAACTTCAAACCGGTGACAAGTATCATTGGGAATTAATAACATCCCGGGGGTAATTCATGGAACGATTCAAATGGGAATGCAGGACTAAAGTCCGGTCCGGAGAAGGCTGCGTTGCAGAGTGGCTTGCGCCGCTTGTGTCAGAGTTTGCTCCGGAGGGAAGCAATATAATGATCGGATACGGAGGCGGCTCAGTTAAGAAGAACGGCGCGTACGATGATACAGTCCGTGTCCTTGAGTCTATGGGATACAGCCCGGCCTCCGGTGATCCGGCGGAAGGATCCCGGAAGATAGTAGAATTCAGCGGGATCATGTCCAATCCGACTCTGGCCAAGATGCTCGAGGGCGCAGAGCTGGCAAGGAAGTGGAATGTCGGACTCATCATAGCGATCGGCGGCGGGTCAGTTATGGACTGCTGCAAGGCGGCCGCAGTCCAGGCCCGCTATGAAGGCGATGCCTGGGAAGATTTCTGGATGAAGGGCAAAGCGATGACTCACGAGACCGTGCCTTGCGGCGTGATCGTCACGATGCCGGCTACCGGAAGCGAAGTCAACGGCTGCGCGGTGCTTACCAACGAGGAGACCAGGATAAAATGCGACAGAGATTATCCGGAGATGAATCCGGTTTTCGCTCTGATGGATCCTGCATACACTCTGACGATGCCGGTGAGGCAGCTCAGGGCGGGAACCTTCGATATCCTGTCACATATCATGGAGACATATTTCAGCCATCCGGTCTGCGGCAATCCGGCAGATGATGTGGCTGAGGGCCTGATGAAAGGCCTGATCAGAGATTTCCGTGCCGCTTTGGCAGATCCGCAGGATATTCAGGCAAGAAGCAACATTATGTGGACCGCTTCACTGGCAGAAAACCGCATCATCAAGACCGGGAAGAGCCTTGATTTCCAGGCGCACAATATGGAGCATCAGCTCTCGGCATATACAGACTGTAACCACGGAGAAGGCTTAGCAGTACTGCATCCGGTGTATTACAGGCATATATATAAGGACGGACTGCCGAAATTCGCTGACTGGGCTAGAAATGTCTGGGGCATCACAGACGCGGAGGCGCTCCGTTCAGAAGGATACGCAGAGCCGGGAATGTCTGACGAGGAGCTTCTCGCCCTTGCCGGGATAGCAGCGCTCGAAGAACTCATACAGGAGGCAGGTCTGCCTTCGAGCCTGAGGGAACTTGGCTTTGGAGATGAAGAGGAGAGGCTGCTTCCTGTGATCGCGGAGTCGTGCTTTATCTCGGGAGGCGCTTTCAGGCAGCTGACAGCAGATGAGATTCTTGAGATATATGAAGAATGCTGGTAGAATAACCAGGATGTGAACAGCGGGATACCGCTGGCAGCAATCAGACAGATAAGAAGGAACACAACTATGGCTTCCAGAAATAAAATTACCGATCAGAACCGCCGTGAGGCTCAGTACTGGGCAGAAGAATGGAGGATCAGACAGAAGAGGAACAGGATCCTTACTGCGCTCGCAGTAGCAGTGGGGGTTGTTCTTCTCGGTTTTATCATTCATTATGTATCGATATTCGGTTCGAGGACGATCTTCAGTTCAGAAGAGGAGATGCGCTCGGCTATTCAGGGCAGATTTGAGTCTGACTGGGGTTATGAGGATATATTTATAGAGGGTGACAATCTCACGCTGACCTATTACGATAGGTCTCACTACGACAGGGACTACGCAGAGAAATATGGGTACTCTGAATATGGCGATTCAGTATATGAAGACAAAATCGAGAAATGGGACTACCGCAGAGGCGTCATCAAGTTAAAGTGGATGGACGATATTACTGTGGACAAGAAAGGCCGGCTCGTATACTATCATCAGGAGTACACGCATACAGATAAGCCGATGCCTGACCCGATCGATCCGTCTACACTCAGTAACTATCAGGATGACGAGGCGGATTCAGAGACTCCGGCCGAGCCTGAGCTGAGCGAAGAGGAACAGGCCGAACTGGATATCAAGGAAGAGAGTCAGCAGGAGACGGAGGAAGCGGCAGAAGATGCCGGGATCCTTCCGGAAGGCGAAAGCGACGCGGTGTGATACCGTATCACTATAAAAGCAGGACGGGGGCGTTGCTCCCGTGTTGACTTGAAGAAAAACTTCCGCAATGTTATAGT
>JAFRLN010000023.1 GCA_017431175.1 Mogibacterium sp. | reverse complement strand
GGTCCCTGAGGTACAGGCGGCGCTCTAGGCGCTCATCTCGAGCAAGACTGAAATGACGTAGCTTTTATCGCCCGCGGCAGGCAGCTCGAGGCGGTGAGGAACAGAGGCCTGAGACTCCACAGGCCGGATGCAGAATTCACCGTAGATCCGGTCAGAGCATACAGCATGGAGGACTATCCTGAGGATGAGACCCCGGATGTGATCTTCGTATGTGTCAAAGGATATTCTGTCGGGGGAACTCTTCAATTCATAGAGCGTGTGGCAGGCCCTGATACGATCATAATCCCTATACTCAACGTTTTCGGGACAGGGGCGGAGATGCAGAAGTCTCTGCCGGAAATCACAGTGCTGGACGGATGCATATACATTTGGACTGAGCTGAGAGAACCCGGGTTCATATGGATGAGCGGCACAATATTCCGCGTAGTATTCGGTCTCAGGCGTGATCAGAAAGATCTTGAAGACAGGATAGGCGGCAGGCTCAGGATGATCAAAGCAGATCTTGACGCATGCGGAATAGAAGGCGTTCTGTCTGATAATATCGAAAGGGACGCGCTTCGCAAATTCTCTTTCGTATCGCCGCAGGGGGCGGTCGGTCTGTACTACAATGTAACTATCGGAGCTGCGCAGGAGCCCGGGGAGATAAGAGACTGTCTTGCCGGACTGATACAGGAGATATCCGATCTGGCGGACGCGATGGGGATCGGTTTTGGCGAGGATATCGTACCGCGCAATCTCGGGATAACTGATAACAGTGACCCGGGAATCACCACTTCAATGCAGAAGGACGTCGCGGCAGGGCGGCAGTCAGAAGTCGACGGCCTCATATATGAGGTAGTCAGGATGGGAGAGCGGTACGGAGTGGACGTGCCTTTCTACACCATGATCGCTGAAGAACTCCGGCGCAGAGGTCTCTGACAGCCGCTTGCAGAAACCCGGAAAGCAGGATAAGGCATTCAATTGATCAACAGTAATCAAAGAGCCGTAAAGCATGTGTATTCAGTGCGTTACGGCTTTTCCTGTTTCCGGAAAACTCTTTCCGTCATTCGCATGAATTCTCTGACAGCGGATGCCCGATTATCAGAAATATGATATCATTTTATTCGGATCAGAGAACTGCATGATGACTTACCGGAGAAGGAATGAAGCGATGAAAAGGAATCATAAATTACGCAGATCAGTATCTCTTCTGTGCCTGATTCTGATACTTGTCTGGGCGGCAGCAGGCTGCAGTAATAACGCAGGCTTCGCGGCTCCGGCAGGAAATACAGAGAACGGAACAGAAGTCAGCGAGACCCCTGAGCAGGAGCAGCCCGCAGCAAATGAGCAGGAGCAGGCAGCCGTGGATGATCAGAATTCCGATGCGGAGCAGGCGGCCGATTCCGAAACAGCTGATGCGAAAGAGATCTCCATCACCGATATCGGGGATGTTGCGATCGGGCAGACAGAGAATGCTGAAGCCGGAACGGGCTGCACCGTATTTATAAGCAGGGACGGAATGGCTGCCGGGCTCGATGTACGGGGTGGAGGCCCTGCCTCGCGCGAGTCAGAACTTCTGGATCCTCTTGCCGCAGCTTCAAGTATCCATGCGATAGTGCTCTCGGGAGGAAGCGCTTATGGGCTCGGAACCGCAGATGGGGTAATGAAATACCTGGAAGAAAAGGACATAGGCTATGATACCGGAGTTGCCAGAGTCCCTCTGGTAGTCCAGTCGGATCTGTTCGATCTGTCCGTAGGGGACGGGTCGGTACGTCCTGACGCGGAAATGGGATATGAAGCTGCCCGTATCGCCATGGAGTCGCCTAATTATAAGGATGGAAACTATGGCGCCGGATGCGGAGCCACAGTCGGCAAGATCGCAGGCATGGATACCTGCATGAAGACCGGTATCGGCAGCTACGCGTTACAGATCGGAGACCTGAAGATCGGAGCGGTGGTAGCTGTCAATGCTCTCGGTGATATCTATGACTGGAGGACGGGAAAGAAGATAGCAGGACTTCTGACGGAAGACGGGAAAGGCTTCAGAGATACACTCGAGTATATGGCTGCAGATACGGCTGTAAAGGATAATAAGTTCACAGGGAATACCACACTCGGCGTAGTGATCACCAATGCGTCGTTCAGCAAATCCCAGCTGTGCAAGATCGCAGGTATGACGCATGACGGATACGCCCGTTCCATCAGACCTGTTCACACCACTGCGGACGGTGACAGTATCTATGCGGTATCGGTCGGGGATCTGCAGGCGGATCAGGACCTTGTGGGATCACTTTCCGCGGTCGTAATGAGCGAAGCGATCAAGAGAGCAGTATACAGCGCGGACAGCGCTTATGGATTCAAGTCCGCGAAGGAATTTGAAAAGCAATAATAACCATTTATTCTATCCGGTGGCAGAAGTAAGCATATTTAAGGAGGAAAGACAAATGATCATAACAACAACACCATCAGTTGAGGGAAAGAGAATCGTTGATTACAAGGGAGTTGTATTCGGTGAAGTAATCACCGGCATCAATATGCTCAAGGACCTCGGAGCGGGTCTCAGGAACGTGTTCGGCGGACGGTCCCAGGGATATGAGGAGGAGCTTCTTACGGCAAGAAAAGAGGCTCTTAAAGAGATGGAAAGCAGAGCGAGATCCGCGGGCGCTAACGCAGTCGTGGGAGTAGATGTCGATTACGAAGTCCTCGGCGCCGATAACGGAATGCTTATGGTATCGGTAAGCGGTACCGCAGTAGTAGTAAAATAAATACAGGCAGGAATTTCAATTTGGACGACAAGATATTAACGATTATTTCAGAAGAAACAGGTATCAGGCTGTGGCAGGCGAAAGCAGCGGCTGATCTTATCGACAGCGGCTGCACGGTACCTTTTATCGCAAGATACCGCAAAGAAGCGACCGGAGCGATGGATGATGAAGCGCTCCGGACTTTTGACGAGAGGCTGAGATATCTCAGGAATCTCGAGGACCGCAAGCAGACGATCATTGCTGCGATAGAAGAACAGGGAAAACTCACTGACGAGCTGAGATCGAAGATCGAAGATGTCATGACAGCGGCAAAGCTCGAAGACCTGTACAGACCATATAAGCCAAAACGCAAGACCCGCGCTGACATTGCAAGAGAGAAAGGTCTGCAGGGGCTTGCAGACTATCTTATGACAGCGAAAGATCCGGCAGATCCTCTCAGAGAGGCAGAAAAATACATATCCGAAGAGAAGGAAGTACCAAGCGCTGAAACAGCGATCGCTATGGCACAGGACATAATAGCCGGTGATCTGTCAGACAACGCTGACCTGAGAGAATGGATCAGGAAGAAGACCTTCGCGAAGGGCATGCTGACCTGTACTCTCGGCGCTGAAGGAAAGAAACTGAAAGAAGAAGGCGGCAGATCAGTATATGAGAACTATTATGAGTTCAGCGAGGCAGTATCGAAGGTACCGGGACACCGGGTACTGGCGATCAACAGGGGAGAGAAAGAGAAGATCCTCTCGGTATCCGTCGAAGCCCCGGAAGCTGAGATCGCTGAATACCTCGGACGCAAAGCTCTGAAGAAGGTATGCGCAAGCTGCAGACCTTATGCAGAGGAAGCTGCAGCGGATGCTTATAAGCGGCTTATTGCGCCTTCTATTGCGAATGAAGTAAGGAGCAGTCTCAGCGAGGACGCAGAAGCGGGCGCGATCAAGGTGTTCGGGTCGAACCTCGAGCAGCTGCTCATGCAGCCTCCGCTCCGTGAGAAGACCGTTCTGGGATGGGATCCGGCATTCAGGACAGGCTGCAAGCTGGCTGTCTGCGACCCGACGGGCAAGATACTGACCACAGATGTGATCTACCCGACAGCGCCTCAGAACAAAGTGGCAGAGTCTGAAAAGGTCCTGGAAAGATTATGTGACAGATACAGTGTAGATGTCATCTCTATCGGCAACGGTACGGCTTCCAGAGAATCTGAAAGGATAGCAGCGGATTTCATCAGGAGATATGTTAAGACCAGAAGAGGAAGAAAGCTGTCGTATGTAATCGTGAATGAGGCAGGAGCTTCTGTGTACTCGGCGAGCAAGCTCGCGAGCGAAGAATATCCTGACCTGAATGTAGGAGAGAGAAGCTCCGCGTCGATAGCGCGCAGGCTCCAGGATCCGCTGTCTGAACTTGTCAAGATAGACCCGAAAGCGATAGGAGTCGGGCAGTATCAGCACGATATGAACCAGAAACGTCTCGGCGAAGCCCTTGCAGCTGTCGTGGAAAAGTGCGTAAACATGGTAGGAGTGGATCTGAATACGGCATCGCCGTCACTTCTGTCATATGTGTCAGGCATCAGCAGACAGATCGCGGGAAACATAGTCGCTTACAGGGATGAGAACGGCAGGTTCGATACAAGAAAAGAGCTCCTCAAAGTGCCGAAACTCGGTCCTAAGGCGTTTGAGCAATGCGCAGGTTTTCTCAGGATCACCGGGGGAAGAGAAGTGCTTGACGCGACAGCTGTACATCCTGAGAGCTATGACGCTGCCAGGGCCATACTGAAAGAGTGTGGATATGAGGCGGACGATATCATATCAGGAAGAGTCAGGGGACTGGCTGACAGGAAGGAACTGGCGGAGAAGCTCGGAATAGGTCAGTATACCTTTGCGGATATAGCTTCCGAACTCGAGAAACCGGGCAGGGACCCGAGAGAAGAAGCGCAGGCGCCTGTACTGAGAGATGATGTGCTTGAGATCTCAGACCTTGCTCCGGGCATGGAGCTGAAGGGTACCGTCCGCAATATCGTGGACTTCGGGGCATTCGTGGATATTGGCGTACATCAGGACGGACTGGTCCATATATCTGAGATGGCAGACAGGTTCGTTAAGCATCCGCTGGACGTTGTCAGGGTAGGAGATATCGTGGATGTAAGAGTACTGTCGATCGATGAGAAGAGAGGCAAGATAGCGCTGTCCATGAGGGGGACCTCGAAGCAAAAAGGTAATTAGCCACTGATGATTATAGTATTATCATAAAGACAGGAAGGGCACGGGATCTCCGTGCCCTTCATAGTTTATATGAACTTTATTAAAACAGACTGATTGGCAGTAAACCGGAATTACTAGAAATACTCACCCGGCACCAGCAGCGTTATGTCAGATAAAGCGAACGAAGTACATGGGTGGATCTCCCCGCACTGTTTGTCTGCCCATCTTCTTCCGTCTGTCTCTTCAGGAATGAAGACTTCGCCAGAGAGGAGCCTTGAGCGGCACCAGCCGCATTCTCCGGAACGGCATTTTGACGGAGCCTTGATGCCTGCGCGCTCGATCGCGACCAGCACAGGCTCATTGGCGCTGCAGTCACAGACATATTCGTTCGGACCCTGTTTCACTGTGAGTTTGAAGACTTTGTCCTTTGCTTCCTGAGGATATCCCGGCTGCTCCCATACTGTCTTGGTAGCGCCGAGGAATTCGCTGCGGACGAATTTCTTCTCGAGTCCGAGTTCGTCGGCTTCTTTGCCGACAAAGCGGTACATCGCTTCCGGTCCGCAGATGAATATGCTGTACGGGTCATCACCGGCGTATTTCCTGATCAGGTCAGCAGTGATGAAGCCGTGATCGAATCCTGCTCTTTCCTCATCGGAGAGGACATAGATCACTTCGACCTTGTCTGTCTGAGACATGATCTGGTCGAACTCGTCCCTGAAGAGGACCGATTCGGCTGTTCTGCTGCCGTACAGGATCGTCAGGTCAAAATCTTCGATCCCGTCTCTGATCGCGTAAGCCATCGAGAGGAATGGCGTGATGCCCGATCCTCCGGCGAGAGCAATGACATGATCAGCGTCTCTGTATTTCTGGTAGTAGAAAGAACCGAGACCTTCAGATCCTTTGACCTCGTCACCGACCTTAAAGCTGTCAAGCATCCAGTCTGCCGCGAAGCCGCCCGGGTTGGACTTAACGGTAACAGCGACTTTGCCTTCAAGCGCCCACTGAGGGGACGAAGAGATGGAGTAAGGACGTGTCACAAAACTGTCTCCGATTGGGAGTTTTAGTGAGATGTACTGGCCTGCCCTGAAATACGATGCAGGCTTGCCGTCAGCTTTTTTCAGCACGAAAGTCTTGGCACCTGCAGCAGAATGATCAATGATCTCATCAATAACAAACTGCTGGAAATCAGGATGCAGTGCCTTGGCAAAATTATTGACCGGATAATCCGCGGTGATCTCCTTGGCCGGAGCAGCGGCGATCACCTTTTCTCTGTCCTTGGCGAGATTGGCGAATTTGAGCATATCCAGAAGCCCGATCAGGCCTACTTTGAAATTGAGTGCCATTACTTGTTACCTCCTTCCCTGAGATCTGCGCAAACCATCTGGGCGCAGAGGTCTCCGTTGATCCATGTCGAGGAGTAACCATCTGCCATGAAAGATCCGGCGCCTATGTGGCGGAGACCCTTGATCGTGAAGTCTGCCTGGACATCCATCATTCTCGCGATGATTCCGTCCCAGTCGCTTACCTCAAAACCGTACGGGGTGCCGTCAGGGGTTCCCAGATATCTGGCGAATGTCATCGGGGTAGCTACCTCTACCTCTTCGATATAAGGCCTGAGATCTATTCCGAGTCTCTTCTTTACATCATCTATACACTTGGCGATCATCTTGTCCTTGACTTTGTAGTACTCCTGAGGTGTCAGCTTTGCCCAGTCATCAGATTCACTGAACAGCTTGGTGAAGCTTATCACAGAGGTTCCTTCAGGCGAAAAATCAGGGATGAGAGTGTTGTAGCTGATAAGGATGTTGTAATCATTATCGATGCTCTTCATGTACTCGTATTCTTTGCGGGAATCGGCTGTCTCCGCGAAGAAAATGCAGTAATCATGGATCCCGATCTCTTCTATAGGCTTGTTGAGCGCCATATAGATCATGCAGAACTTGGTGCTGAACTTCTTGTTGCGCGCTGCTGAAAGCTTCTTATCACGTTCAGGAACGAGCTCCTTAGGAATCATTTTCGCGTCTATTATGTCAGGGTTGATGTTAGCCAGCACCTGCTCGCATTCGACGTCACCGAGGCTGGTCCTCACACCGCATACCTTGTCCCCGTCAAACAGGAACTGTTCAGCTCTGCAGTTGAACCATGCTTCTCCGCCGAGCTCATAGAATCTGTTCATGAAAGTCATGGAGATCTCATGAGATGTGTGGTGAGGGATGACCGCCTGCCGGATGACATACATATCGATCATGTTGCCGAAATGGAAGAAGTTGATCTCATCAAGCGGGATGCCGAGGTACGGCCAGTATACGCCGATAATGTCAATGGCCTTCTGAGGGATCTTGAGTGCCTGCATGACTTTGAGCGCGTTGTAGCCGCATGCCCTGAGCGTATTAGGGAAGTGCTTCTGCATATACTTCGCGTCATTAGGCGTGCCGTCATTCATGTACACCTTGGCTGCTCTCACTTCGAGGAGCAGATCGAAGAACTTCTCCATAGAGGCTCTCGAGCCCGGTACGTATCTCTCCATCGCGTCGATGTACTCTTTGCGGCCGCAAGGCATGGTTACGTCCATCGGAGTCCCGTCAGAATAAGTTGAAATGCATCTGTAGCATTCAGGCACTGTGATCCAGTCTACATTGACGCCGTTTCTCTCCATGAGAAGTCTGACATGGCCCTTGTTGTCCTCCGGACCGAACTCACAGATCTCATGGACGCTCGGGTCGAATTCGAACCGTCCTCTTCTGAAGCTGGACGCGCATCCGCCCGGCAGATTGTGCTGATCGATGAGGAGTGTTTTCTTACCCTCAACAGCACACTTCACTGCCGCGCTGAGACCGGCGTTTCCGGCTCCGACAACTACTACATCGTACTTTGCTGCCATAATTCCTCTCCTTTCTTAAGAATCTCGAGTTTTCTCTCATACAGCTTTAGTGAATCGTTGTGTTTATAATATGCATCGCATCCATATCTTGCTATGAATCGCGATGGGTACAGACCGACTGTGAGTTCAGTGACCAGTATAACCATCTCCTGACCGTCACCCCAGACCTTTTCAGCGAAAGCGAAAAGATGATCCAGCCTGGCCGAAGCGTCAGCCGCTGCCAGCTTCATATCTGCTACGAGCCTGTCGTAGTCTGCTTTGACGGAAGCAAATTCAGGAGCCGTCTCTTGCTTCTTCAGGAAGTCCAGCACGGTCTCGTATTTGAGCCTGGCGTCAGCAGAGAGCACTCCCATCCTGCGGAACCTGTGATAGACTTCTTCTTCGGCTCTTGCGACCTCGCTGATATCCGCTCCACCCTTTACTTGACGGAGAAGCTTTATCAGTTCAGACACGATATCTTCCGTCCTGATGACGTCTGAGATATCCGCAAGAACGTTATCAAGCAGCAGACCGATGAGAGACAGTCTCTCATCGAACGGAGCTGCTTTGGCGCGCTCTGCTATTTCCGGGTCCTCAATGCCCGACAGGATATCTTGTATCCTGTAATCTGACTTGTATTTGTTGAACAGGTCGTAATAGGAAGCGAATTCATCAGCTGTTTCAGGATACTGCAGATACTGGCAGATCAGATCCTTGTCAACACTGATCCCGAGATGCTCATAGATACTGATGATCCTGCTGAGATCTGACCATCCTCTGGCCGTGACAAAACGCTTTCCGAGGGCCGTCTCTTCTATCCTGTAGAAGCTGCCCCTGCGAGCTTCAAGATATGTGAGAACGGCAGGGTGGATACCTGTACTGCAGGAATAGGTCTTCCACGCGTCGAAATCCGCTTCTATATCTATCCGCTTGAGTCTGTCCCAGATGACAATGTCGAACTCCCTCGCGTTGCGGTTATACTCGACTGGGTTTCCGGCTGTCACGATGATCCATCCGTCGGGCACGCGGTGCTTTCCGAATGTTTTGAACTGAAGGAACTGAAGCATGGAAGGGGTAAGCGTCTCACTTGCGCAGTTGACCTCGTCAAGGAAGAGGATCCCTTCCCTGAGACCGGTATCGTTCATTACATCATATACAGTCGAGATGATCTCGCTCATGGTGTATTCTGATACGTCGTATTCATTCTCTTCGTAAGTCTTGTGGACGATCTTCGGAAGACCGAGAGCCGACTGCCTTGTATGGTGGGTGATGGAATAGCTCACTAGGCCTATGCCCAGTTCTCCGGCCACCTGCCTGACGATGGCCGTTTTGCCTATTCCCGGAGGACCCATGAGGAAAAGCGGACGCTGTTCTTCTGCAGGTATCAGATAGTTTCCGAATCTGTCTCGCGCAGAATATGCTCTGATCGTATTGATGACCTGAAGTTTTGCTTCTGCTATGTTCATAATTCAAACTCTCCTTCGTCAAACTGACTCCCTGAAGACATCAGGAGGGCAGTGATCTCACTCGTGCCTGCGGCATTTGATTTTACTAAATAACTGCTGATATCTCCCTGCAGCAGAGCCATGCGGCAGATACCGCTCATTGCGGGCACGTTGTTATGCTTGATGATCCATTCCATAACAAGGTCTTCATATCTGTGTATGAAAGAAACTGCGCGCTCGGAGGTCTCCGGGCTGTGCTTCCCGGGACAGGAACACCAGAGCAGTGTATACTGGAGCTCTTCATGATGTCTTATCCCCGGAGGATATCCCGGCGCCACATAGCCCTCGTGCAGATTATCACAGCAGCCGAAAGCGTCGCTTCCGATCACTGTTGACTGTCCGGGTACTTCTATCCTGCTGAGAGATTCGCAGCTGAAGAAAGCCTTTTCTTCTATCAGTTCCAGTCCCGGCGGCAGTATCGCTTCCCGGATGGCGGATTCTCCGAAGGCTTCTTCACGGATAATTCGCAGGGTAGAAGGGAATACGACTTCTTTCAGGTTCACACACCCGTAGAAAGCGATCTCTCCGATATCCGTCACGCCTTCAGGGATCACGACTGAAGTAAGCGTCTCATCCTGAGCGTAAGCTCCTTCTGTGACGCGGCCGTTTATTATTCTGCTCGTGTCTATCGATTGCTGATTCATTTACAGATTCATGATTTCCTCGGTCTGCATTTCGACCTTCACAGCCCAGTCAGGCACCCACACATCATTCAGGCTGTCGTTATGGATGATGAACGCCACATCATAGCCCGGATACTTCTCAGGGAATCTGCCCTGACCGTCAGTAAAATAAAGCAGGCCGCGCAGATCGGTAAGTCTCCGTTCTTCAAGAAGCTTGCTGACATAGTCGAACACCGGTCTGAAGTCCGTCTGACCAAGCCCCTTGATCTCTCCGGAACTGAAGTAACTGTCAAAATCGCTGTCATTCCTGATCACAGCGACATCTCTGATCTCGTCGTCACATTGAATGATGTACAGATTGGTATGCGCATCGAATACATTCTGTCCGGCCAGGATGTCATGCGTGTGCTGGACGAACTTCTGCACGATTTCGCCCTTAACACTGCCGGAAGTATCTATCGCGATCACAAAGTCGCGGATGTTTTTCTGATCCTTATATTCAAGAGGCTCGATGAGAGGAATATTGCCGTACAGATCGATGCCGTAAGAATAATAATTGTTGTCAAATTCCTCTTCCGACAGCCTGATCGTCTCTGAATGGATCCCGAATCTCTTCAGAAATTCAGTGTAGTTATACCTTACGCGGTTGATCGCTTTGAGATTCTGCGTCAGAGCGCCGGTGTCACTGCGGAACAGTTCGAGCTCAGTCTGCATCCTCCGGGAGATATCTTCCCAAAGTTCTCTGAGATCCAGCTCACTGGTGATGACCGGGTCCGGCTGACCGGTTCCGTACCACAGATCGTGCTGGTCTCCGGCGAAAAGTTCGCTCCACTCATAGC
Source organism: Mogibacterium sp. (assembly GCA_017431175.1). Classification (GTDB taxonomy): domain Bacteria; phylum Bacillota; class Clostridia; order Peptostreptococcales; family Anaerovoracaceae; genus Crickella. The sequence goes on along the minus strand of JAFRLN010000023.1, from coordinate 1,099 downwards.
ACTGTGTCATCCTGACATTGCCGGAGATGAGGTAACTGTATATCCTCTCAGCTGTAAGATATGAAAGCTTTTCCCTGAGCTGCTCAGCAGCTGCTGCCTGTTCCTCCTGACGTTTTACATTAAGAAAACTGCGTCCGAGGCCGCTGATCGAATCTTCGACTGCAATATCAGCCGCCAGATCCCACATCAGTCTGTCGATGCCGGGACCGACATAGTTGTGCCGGAACACACTGTGAAGGACCGAGTGCAGGAGATTGCGGGCGACCAGATTCTGATCCTGCTTATATGTCATCAAAAGAGTCCACGGACTGTAGATCACAAAGCCGCTTCCGCCCGCGAATCCATAGTTCATGTTCGGTATACAGCGAAAATTGCCTACAGCTCTGTCCATGAAGCGCAGATTGACGATAATCGTGTTTCTGGCAAGAGTAAGGATTTCGCGCGATAATTCTTCTGCCTGCCGGTCCCGTTCCGTAAGATTGTCCATGATGAATGATTCCGGTAATTAACTCCTGCTACAATGATAAACCAGCGTACAGATTTCTTCAAATCAAATCGAAGGGTCGCAGCGTATATTCACCTTTTTTTCAAACTGTTATGAGATTATAATTATATTAATCAGTTAACCGCTGCCTTGTGAATGGGAGAGATCAGTTAATCAGCATAGTTACAGAAGAGGGGGTGTGTTGCTTGAATAAACATTACGACATAGTTGTTGTCGGAGCCGGTAACGCGGGATTATCCGCCGCGCTTCACTGTGCTGTAGAAGGGAAAAAAGTCCTTCTTATTGAACAGCACAATCTTCCGGGCGGCTGCGCGACAAGTTTCAGGAGAGGAAGGTTTGAGTTCGAGCCTTCACTGCACGAACTCTGCGATATCGGAAGCGCAGATGACCCTGCAGAGATCCGTCAGATGATGATGGATTACGGTGTTGAAGTTGACTGGAAAGAGGTTCCGGACTGCTTCCGCATCATCAGTAAGTATACGGACGGGACGCCTATGGATGTCAGCATGCCGTTCGGCTGCGAGAATTTCATCGATAAGATGGAATTCTACGTACCGGGGTCGCGTCCTAAGATGGAAGAGTACTTTGAACTGC
>JAFRLN010000022.1 GCA_017431175.1 Mogibacterium sp. | reverse complement strand
CGACGTGATCGGAATGAGCTATGGTTCACTCTTCGACGCAACACAGACACTCGCACAGCAGTGCGGAACACACATCTTCGAGGTAAGAGTAGTAGCTTGGTACGACAACGAGATGAGCTATGTAAGCCAGCTCTGCAGAACACTCAAGCACATGGGAACACTTATCTGAGAATATTTCTATATCACTTGTGCAGTACCGGGCATCACCGGATCGCTCCTGCACAAGGACACATTACAGGCATCACATCTATCGCTGCGATGCCTGTTTTTTTTCAGTAGAATCCTGAACCTTCCGGGAGCAGTTCCTGCCAAAGCGTGTCAAAAGGAAGTTTATAGTCTGAGCAGTTCAGGAAAAAAGTGTAGAAGCCGCTTTGACTTGGTATAATTACGGCACAGAGGTGATATGACAGAATGGCTGGGAACACGGAATGACGATCGCGGCCCGGAATTAAGGATAAGCGGGAAGAAAGGGACTGACGGAATGGATAAGAAGCAAATAATAGAAGATCTGACTGCTGTATTCAGAAACTGCGAAGGTAATGTCATTTCAGGCGAAATTGCTCTGGAAGGCTGCGAAGGTCTGGTCATGTTCGAGGAGCCTGTATTTGGAGTAAGCTCGGCTGATGACAGTATTTACCGTGATTTTCTGAAGAAAGATGTAATAGGCCCTGACTTCAGACTCCCGGATAAGTGGCTGCCGGGAGCGAGATCTGTTATATCTTTCTTCCTGCCGTTTACGGAGATGGTAAGGAGATCAAACAGAGGTACACCCGGAGAAACATCTCCGGAATGGCTGCACGCCAGGATAGAAGGACAGGCATTCCTGAATGCATATACTGAAGGACTCAGAGAGTATTTCGAAAATCGGGGAAGCGGAGCCTGCGTCCCTGCGACAGACAGCCGTTTTGCAGTCAGAGCATCGGTCTTGCCGCCGTGGAATCACAAGGTACTTCATATTGCGAGCAACTGGTCTGAGAGGCATGTTGCGTACGCGGCAGGGCTTGGGACCTTCTGTCTTACCCGTGGCCTGATTTCTTCAAAAGGAGTCGCAGGAAGATACGGAAGTATCATTGTGACGGAGGAGATAGAACCTGACACGAGACCATATGAGGGCGTATATGACTACTGTATAATGTGCGGAGCCTGTGTAAAAAGATGCCCTGCCGGAGCGATATCGCTCAAGCACGGCAAAAATCAGCTTAAATGCAAGATGTGGATGGACAAGACAGAGAAGAAATACGCTCCTCGCTACGGATGCGGAAAATGCCAGGTGGGGGTTCCGTGCGAGGACAGGATCCCGGAACGCATATGAGATCTGAAGCATAAAAGACAATTTGAACTCAATAAACACAAGTTCTGTGTTGAAGAGCTAATAAATAATCTTTAAAATAGTATTAACAAAACAAAAAAACGTGTGGGAACCATAACTTCTATACGCTGCCGGGACATACCTCGGCCGGACAGACAGGATCAGTAACAGGAGAGCAGCGCAGTATGAAATTATCATTCGGATTCGGAGATGGCTTTCAGGAAGTAGATCTTCCTGAAAAGAATCTTCTGGCCACTCTTACGGCGAATGAGATGGAGCACGAGAGGACAGGAGAGGATGCTGTGCGCTATGCCCTTGCTCATCCGATCGGGAAAGGCCTTCTCAGAGATGAGGTGCGCGCGGGAGAGAAGATCGCGATCATTACGAGCGACATCTCTCGTCCTTTGCCAAGCTGTGAAGTCATACCTTCAGTGCTGGATGAACTTACAGCTGCGGGCATACCTGATGAAGACATCACGGTAGTCTTTGCGCTTGGATCACACCGCAGACAGACAGAGGCTGAGATGAGGCATCTGGCAGGCGACGAAGTGTATGAGCGTGTCCGGTGTGTCGATTCAGACCCTGATGACTGTATCCATCTGGGCAGGACAACGGCGGGGACACCGCTCGACATCACCAGAGTCGTAGCAGAGGCAGACAGACGGATCTGCCTTGGCAACATAGAATTCCACTACTTCGCCGGCTACTCGGGCGGAGTCAAGGCGATCATGCCCGGCGTATCCACACCGGCGGCGATACAGGCCAATCACAGCATGATGGTATCACCTGACGCATGCGCGGGAAAGCTCGAAGGCAATCCTGTGCGCGCTGATCTGGAAGAAGCAGGCGCGAAGATAGGGATCGACTACATCGTCAACGCAGTTCTTGACGAGCATAAACACATCGTCTATGCCGTTGCGGGAGACGTAGTGGAAGCGCACAGAGTCGGCTGCGCTTACCTCGACAAAATGTACCGTGTCGGGATCCCGGAGAGGGCGGACATCGTCATCGTGTCGCAGGGCGGAGCACCGAAAGACGCCAATCTGTATCAGACACAGAAGGCACTCGACAACGCGAAGCACGCAGTCCGGAAAGGCGGGACGATCATAGTGATCGGATCGTGCAGGGAAGGCCTTGGCTCGGCCAGATTCGAAGAGTGGCTGGTGAACGCGCCGACAGCGCATTCCATGATCGAACGCATCGGGAAGGACTTTCAGCTGGGAGGGCACAAGGCAGCCGCGATCGCCATGGTGCTTGAGAATGCCTCGATCGATCTGGTCTCAGATATGGATCCGGATTTTGTCCGGAGTATATTCCTGAATCCTCAGCCAAGCGCTCAGACTGCGCTGGATGAGGCATTCGCAAAATACGGCGGGGATGCGACAGTGATCGCGATGCCATATGGAGGAGCGACACTCCCGGTCGCAGCGGACTGAAATACTGAACACAGCATATACAGACAGAATACCGGATCTGTATATGTGATCATACAGAAAGAGATATCACTATGGATTACGCAAAAGAATCATTACGATTACACGAAGAATGGAAGGGCAAGATCGAAGTCGTAGCGACAGTTCCGGTCGCCTCCAAGGAAGATCTGTCACTGGCATATACCCCGGGCGTGGCACAGCCATGTCTGGAGATCCAGAAAGATATAGATAAATCATACGACCTGACGCGCCGGCACAATCTGTGCGCGGTCATTACAGACGGAACAGCAGTACTGGGTCTGGGAGATGTCGGACCTGAGGGCGGAATGCCTGTTATGGAAGGCAAGTGCGTGCTTTTCAAGGCATTCGGCGGAGTCGACGCTTTTCCTCTCTGCGTCAGGACACATGATGTAGATGAGTTTGTGAATGCCGTGTATCTGATCTCAGGATCATTCGGCGGGATCAATCTGGAAGACATCTCGGCACCGCGCTGCTTTGAGATTGAACGCAAGCTCAAAGAAAAGTGCGATATTCCTATCTTCCACGATGACCAGCACGGGACGGCAGTAATAACCCTTGCGGGGCTTACCAATGCTCTCAAGATCACAGGCAAGAAGAAGGAAGAAGTGAAGATCGTTACATCCGGAGCCGGAGCAGCGGCTGTAGCGATCGTCAAGCTGCTGCTCTCTTCAGGCTTTAAGAACGTTGTTATGTGCGACCGGAAGGGTGCCATCCATGAAGGCAGAGAAGGTCTGAACTGGATCAAGGAAGAGATGTCACATGTGACCAACAGAGAGAAGAAGCAGGGAAGCCTGGCAGATATGCTCGTCGGAGCAGACGTATTTATAGGAGTCTCCGCTCCGGGACAGGTCACAACAGAGATGGTGAAGACCATGAACAAGGATGCGATCATCTTCGCGTGCGCGAACCCGACACCTGAGATCTTCCCGGATGACGCAAAGGCGGGCGGCGCTGCGGTAGTTGCAACAGGACGCAGCGATTACCCTAACCAGATCAACAATGTTCTGGCATTCCCCGGCATCTTCCGCGGAGTATTTGACTGCAGGGCAAGAGAGATCAATGAAGAGATGAAGATCGCGGCAGCAGAAGCGCTGGCCGGACTGATCCCGGATGACAAGCTTTCAGCAGATTATATAATACCGGAAGCGTTCGATCCTGCAGTCGGACCTGCTGTAGCAAAGGCGGTAGCAGACGCTGCTAGAAAGAGCGGCGCAGCAAGGATATAGGATAATTATTTTAACCGAAGGTCTTGAGTAGGGGGTAACCGGGCAGATCTCCTTCAGAGGAATGTCCGGAATTGGCAGACAGCCCGTAAGTACCGGATCAGTAAGAAAGGGGAGGGAAACAAAATGAAATGATTTGCTATGTATAAGGTGAGAAAAGTCAGAATCATCGGAAGCGGACACGATTCTCTCTGGCAGAGTGAAGATATGTGCTTCGCGTGAACAGTTACGAAGGCTTTGGGAACTGCCCTGAGCCTGCAAACAGCTGTAAAGGGAACAGATTTAAACAGGAGGAAATCAATGGCAGTAAAAGGTAATATCATTATAGGTCAGTCCGGCGGACCGACCGCGGTAATCAATTCAAGTCTTGCAGGAGCTATTAAGGCAGCCAGAGACGCCGGCGTCAAGAAGATCTATGGAATGCACTACGGAATAGAGGGCTTCCTGCATGAAGACATCCTGGATCTGAAGCAGATCGTTAAGAATGATGAAGATATCTCGCTTCTCAGGAGAACACCATCTGCTTTTCTCGGATCATGCAGATACAAACTCCCTGCGATCGATGGGAATGAAGACGTATACGAAAAGATTTTCTCAATATTAGAGAAATATGATATTCAGTACTTCCTGTACAACGGCGGGAACGACTCAATGGATACCGTCAAGATGCTCTCGGACTATGCTGCTGCACACGGCAAGACACAGAAATTCATGGGTATCCCGAAGACGATCGACAACGATCTGCCTGTAACGGATCACTGCCCGGGCTTCGGATCGGCCGCTAAGTACATAGCTACTTCTCTTAAAGAGATAATCGCAGACGCAGAATGCTACGGACCATACAGAAAATCAGTTCTCATAGCAGAAATAATGGGAAGACACGCAGGCTGGCTTACTGCAGCCGCAGCTCTGACAGACAAGGTAGATCTCATATATCTTCCGGAAGTCAGTTTCGATCCTGACGATTTCGTAAAGCGCGTCAAAGAACTGTCAGAAAAACAGAGCTCTATTGTTGTCGCAGTATCTGAGGGAATAAAACTCGCGGACGGAAGATTCGTATGTGAGCTCGAGAATGCCGACACCAAGAAAGACGCATTCGGTCACACCCAGCTTTCAGGTGTAGGCAAATACCTTGCAGCGCTGGTAAGCGAGAAGGCAGGAGTCAAAGCGAGATCTGTTGAATTCTCTACTCTGCAGAGATGCGCGTCACATGTAGTCTCCGAGACTGACTCGAACGAAGCCTTCAATGTAGGATATCTGGCAGCTAAGAGTGCGATTGAGGGATCCAGCGGGGAAATGATCACTATCGATGTCGTTTCAAGAGCTCCTTATGTAGCCAACTACAGCAAATTCGACATCCATGAGGTCGCTAATGTAGAGAGAAAGGTACCGATGGATTGGATAATCAATGACGGCACCTATGTCAGTGATGAATTCATTGCATATGCAAGACCGCTCATTACAGGTGAACTTAATGCCTTCTATTCTGACGGTGTACCGGTACATCTGTCACTGTAATAATGCTATATAATGCAGTAAGATACAGAGCTCCGAAACCGGGCGCTCTGTGTTACCATAACTATAGTTGTTGGCTCTGGAAGAAATTATAGGGCTGGTGAGAAAGGAGATAAAATGGATCTTAAACTTAGAGATAAAGTCGTATTAGTCACAGGTGGTACCGGCGGAATCGGAACTGCTATCGTTAAGGGCTTCCTCGCAGAAGGTGCTAAGGTCGCGTTTTCTTCCACAAGACAGGAGAAGATAGACGCGCTGATCCCTACTCTGGATGCAGCAGAGGGCCAGGTTGCAGGTTTTGTAGCTGACCTTAACAAAGAAGAAGACATCAGGAATTTCGTAGAAGGCGCAAAAGCACACTTCGGAACGATTGATATCCTTGTTCCTAACGCAGGATATGAGGGACAGGCTCATCCTGTACAGGACATGACTCTTGAGCTGTTCGAGAAGACATATATGCTGAATGTTTTCGCGGTAATGCTCACAATGAAGTATGCCGCACCTACTCTCATAGAAAAGGGATCCGGATCTGTAGTAGTAATAGCATCAGCTGCGGCATATGAGCCGACAGCAGGAAACAGTGCGTATGTTTCCTCCAAGTATGCTGTTGCAGGTCTGACCAAGTGCATCGCTATGGAACTCGGTCCTCAGGGAATTCATGTCAATTATGTATGCCCGGGTCCTGTAGACACACCTATGATGCTGAGAATCGAGAAAGACTTCTTCGGCGACAGCATGACACACGAAGAAGCTATGGCTATGCTCGCAGGCACTTACGCAATGGATAAGCGCTACGCAAAGCCTGAGGAAGTTGCTAATGCAGTACTGTATCTTGCATCAGAGGTTTCCGCTCATACAGCCGGAATGGGGATGCATGTCGATTCAAAGGTATCTGCGGCAAGCTGATTCAGCTGTTACGACAGTTGCACAGAAGGACGGGCTCAGGCCTGTCCTTTTTTGTTCAGTAATCAATGCGTGAAGCATATCATAGGATGCATTTTGTGTTAGAATCTGATATATGAACAGACTGGATGAAGTGATCAAACGTGAATTTGGTGCAGGGATATCCGTACTGAGACGTACACCTGTCTCCGGGGGAGATATCAACAGAGCATATGCGCTGGATCTCTCTGGCGGGAATAAGGTGTTCATGAAGGCAAACAGCAGAAGCAATATCGGCTTTTTCAAAGCAGAGGCTGAGGGCCTGGCAGCTCTTAAGCAGACGGGTACGGTCAGAATACCTGAAGTGATAGATGCCGGAGAAGACGGGAGCAGCTCATTTCTGCTGCTTGAATTCATCGAGTCCGGAACAAGAACCAAAGGTTCCTCTGAAGAACTGGGCACCGGCCTGGCAGCGATGCATATGGCGGCAGCCGAAGCATATGCCCGGGGCGGTAAATTCGGGTTCTCTCATGATAATTACATAGGCGCAGGTGAGCAGATCAATTCTCCAAGAGATACCTGGACGGAATTCTTCATTGAGTGCAGGCTGCTGCCTCAGTTTGAGCGGGCGGCGGAATATTTTGACCGCGGTGAGAGAAAGAAGATCGATTCATTCCTGAGCAGGGCAGACAATTATCTTGCCGAACCGGATCACCCGTCACTGCTCCACGGGGATCTGTGGTCGGGCAATTATATGATCGACAGAGACGGACATCCGTGGCTTATCGATCCTGCTGTATATGTGGGGCACGCAGAGGCAGACCTGGCAATGACGGAATTATTCGGCGGTTTTGACAGAACATTTTATGAGGCATACAGAAGTACGGCAGGGATAGACCCGGGATACAAAGACAGGAAAGACCTGTACAATCTCTATCATATGCTCAATCATCTCAATCTGTTCGGCGGAGGTTACCTGTATTCGGTAAGATCCATTATCAACAGATATATCTGATTGTGGGTCTGCTTATGACCGGCATATCGTACAGCCGTATGCCGGAACTCTGTGAACAGCGGCGTTACATATGACAATTCCCGGCAAAAGGTGACAGAAATGAGACTAGCTTCCATCAGACTGAAAGGAAAAGAAACTGCGGGCATCGTTCTTGAAGAAGGTATCCTGCCTGTGGCCACACTCAATCATGCAGCCGGAACCTCTTGGGCGGTGACTGTGTCCGGCCTGATAACGACCGGGCAGCTCAGAGAGCTGACAGAATGGTTCAATGACTCAGGTAAACAGATATGTTCTCAGTCCGAAGGGATCATCCCTTTAGAAAACGTAATATATGCGCCGCTTTACCGTGATCCTCCGCATATTTTCGGTATAGGGCTCAACTACGCAGATCATGCGGGAGATATTGGAGCACCTCCTCCGGCAGGCTTTCCGGGAAGCTTCTTCAAAGAACCGGAAATACTTATAGGCCCGGGAGACGAGATACAGCT
>JAFRLN010000021.1 GCA_017431175.1 Mogibacterium sp. | reverse complement strand
CCTTCTATGACACCCTTGACTCTGAAGAAGAGTTCCGGAGCGTTTTTGCCTGCGATCGCGCCGGACAGAAGATTCCTGTGAACAGGAAGCACTTCATCTTCTGATGATGGGCTGTATTCACCCTTTTCGAACACCTGAGCAGCCTCGAAGATACTGAATTCATCAAAATACCTGTAGTTCTTGTCGATCGTCTCGAGCATTCCCGGAATCAGCGATGACCTGAGGTAAACGAGTTCCGGAGCAGGAGGCGTAGCAAGTCTTACTGATTTGCTGAGGTCTGTTCCCGCAGCTTTGATGAATCTCTCATCGATCCAAGGATATGTGAAGATCTCATTGAATCCGCATCTGTAAGCAAGATACTCTCTGAGCTTTCTGGCGAGATCCGCTCTTACCTGATTGACTGAATGCTCGAAGTTTACTCTGAGCGGTTGTTTTTTGAAGTATTCGTAGCCGATAAGTCTTGCGATATCTCCGAGAATATCATCATGTATTGATACATCACCTGTGGATCTCCATGTAGGGACGATACAGTGATATTTTACTCCGTCAAAGCTGACCTCATATCCGAGTCTTGTGAGGATGTCTTCTATCTCAGCCTGAGGAATGACTTCTCCGAGTCTGCGGTCAAGGAACTCCTGTGTGATATCGATAACAGCATTCTCGGTTTTGACCGGATACTCGTCAGTGAATGCCTTGATCTCGCATTCAGGATAGATCTCTCTGAAGAGTTCAAGCGCAAGAGCGACACCGAGATCTGCTCTCTGCGTATCTATACCCTTTTCATATCTGAGCGCAGCGTCAGTTTTCTCATTGAAATATGCTGTTGTTCTGCGGATTCCAGGTGCTGTGAAAACAGCTGCTTCGAGAACGATAGAGGTCGTTGTATCGAGTACAGAATCCTTCTTACCGCCCTTGATGCCGGCAAGATTCATCGGCTCAACTGTATCGCAGATCACAAGGTGATCAGGTGTCAGATCGAGATCTTTCTCATCAAGAAGAACGAGCTTCTCTCCCTCATGTGCGAGTCGTACGACGATCTTGTCCCCTTCGACATGAGTACTGTCATAAGCGTGCTGAGGCTGTCCGACTGCCATGAGAACGAAGTTGGTAATATCAACGATAGCGTTGATCGGTCTCATACCGCCGTTAGTGATAAGAGTCTTCATCCATGCCGGTGATTCCTTTACATAGACATTATCTATGATAGTTGCTGTGAATCTAGGACATCTGTCAGGCTCCTGGATCTCAACCGGATATTCAGGCAGACCCTCAGGCAGACTGGAAGGATAATCCTTGAGCGGCAGTTTATATATCGCAGCAAGTTCTCTTGCAACTCCGAGATGTCCCCACAGATCCGGTCTGTTGGAAAGTGATTTGTTGTCGACTTCAAGGATAACATCATCGAGTCCGACGACCTCCGCTACACACTGACCAACTTCACAGTCATAGCCTTTTGCGGTAAAGTCAACGATCTCTCTCTCATCAGTAAGCGGGAAGAAGTCTTCAAGATAAACTTCCGTAGCTCCGCATATCATACCGTAAGACTTGACACCTCTGAGTTTTGACTCCTTGATCAGTACCGGTTCGCCTTCGCCGTGCCATACGACTTCCGCACCCGGCTTGGACACGCATACTTTGTGGCCTTCAATAAGGTTGGAGCCTCCGCAGACGATCTGCTTGAGGTCTTCTTCGCCTACATCGACGATGCAGACTTTAAGCGCGTCAGCATTCGGATGAAGTCTGACTTCTTTGATCTCGCCGACAACGATGTCATGGAACTTGTCAGCTGTATTAATGATCTCCTCGACCTCTACAGTTCTCATAGTGAGGTCGTACGCGATCTGCTCATAAGTCAGATCAGCAGGCAGATCTACATATCTCTGTAAGAATTTAAGTGAAATATTCATGATTAGCCTCCCTCTCTACCTGAACTGCTTCAGGAATCTCAGATCAGCGCTGTGGAAGAGTCTGACGTCATCTACTCCGTAGAGCATCATTACCAGTCTGTCCAGACCGATATTTGTATAGAAACCTGTCCATTCATCCGGATCGAGATTAGCGGCTCTCAGTACATTCGGATGGATAACGCCGCCAGGCATTACCTCTATCCAGCCGGCCTGGTTACACGCCTTGCATCCCTTTCCTCCGCAGAGAAGGCATTCCATATCGATCTCATATCCCGGTTCCGTAAACGGGAAGAATCCTTCTCTCATTCTTACATTCACTTTGCGGCCGAATACTTTCTCTAAAATCGTCTCGATCATTACTCTGCCGGAGCTGAAAGATACATCTCTGTCGACGATAAGCGCTTCATACTGGAAGAAAGCCCTCTCATGACGGGCGTCAGTTGTCTCATTACGGTATACTCTGCCGGGATATACGAATCTTGCAGGAGCACCGTGCTCGAGAAGATATCTGACAGAACCGCCTGTAAGATGCGGTCTGAGACAGAGTCTGTCGCTCCCGCGCTTATCTTCGGTACCTTCAAGCCAGTATGTATCCATTGATGCTCTGGCAGGGTGATCTGCGGCAAAGTTCAGATTGTCGAAAGCATATTTCTCACTGCTGATATCATCTTCACTGTAAATTTCAAAGCCAAGGGATCGGAACGCGTCATTAAGGTCATAGCACATCTGTGTGATCGGATGAAGCGCCCCCTGTCCGACTTCAATTCCCGGAAGTGTCAGGTCTATCTCTTCATCTAATACAGAAGCACTGGCAATGAGTTCTTCCTCTTTCTCTCTGATCTTTTCTGCAAAAAGGTTTTTTACCTCGTTAGCCTTCATCCCCACGGATCTTCTCATTTCCGGATCCAGGCTGCCGAGACTCTTGAGTACCTCCTGCAGAGAACTCTTCTTACCGGTAAGGTCCTTACGGATCATCTCCAGCGTTTCCCTGTCGGGTGCGGCGGAAATGCTCTCGAAACCTTCCTTGCGAATTTGTTCGAGTCTATCCAACATCTCTTGTTCCTCCTTTGGCTTTTCGGTTATATGCGATATATACTACCACCGGAAATTGGTTGATAGCAATAAAGAAAATCAATAGTTTTGTATTTTACACCATATCTTTGCCGGTGTATATTTTTGGCTCTTCCTTGCCGTTCAGTACTCTGAGAGCACCGGCACACATTGCTTCCTGCTCTACTTCATTCTCATAGACAAATACAGGGGCGATCCATCCGACATAGTCTCTGATGTATTCGATCAGTTCGGTAAATCTCGTATACCTTCCTGTGATCAGGATACCATCCACATCACCTTTGAGAACTGTTGCCATAGATCCGATATACTTGACTATGTTGTACCCGAGAGCCTCCCATACGATGGCTGCTTCTTTATCACCGTTCTTCACCATCTGATACACTTCATCAGCGTCTGATGTACCGAAATGCGATACAAAACCACCGGTACCTGTGCACAGCCGCCTCATCTCAGTTACTGTATGTGTCTTGAAGTAGTCAAGAACTTCCATAAGCGGAAGTGAGCCTGTTCTTGTAGCGGTAAAAGGTCCCTCCCCGCCGGCTCCCTGATTACAGTCTACCTGCTTTCCGTGGTCATGCGCGGCGATCGTGATTCCGCCATCAATGTGAGCAACAACAAGCCTGGCCTGATGATAGTCCATCCCGTGTATCTTGCAGTGCTTCATGGCTGTACCCCTGAGGTTCAGTGCGTGCGACTCTGCCCGCCTCCGGAGTTCCTTAACACCTGTAATTCTCGCTACTTCAGTATACTCATCGACACAGATCGGATCGACCATAAACAGTCTGCCGCCATACTGCTGCTGCATCTCATATGCAAGCTGAACTCCGAGGATCGACGGATGTATTGTGTGCCCTACATTGTGGCGGATATCGTACAGAAGCTGCTCATTTACTTCGAAAGTGCCTGAAGGGACCGGATAGCAGACGCCTCCTCTTCCGACAAAAGCATCTACATCAGACAGATCCAGATTATTATTGCTGACAAACTCCCGTATAAACCCCATCCTGTAATCAAGCTGATCATTGCATGTAGGGAAAGAATTAAGGACTTCAGCATCATGCTTGACGGTAGTCTGGAGCACTTTTTTGCGATCCTCGAACAGCGCAAGCTTGGTGGATGTTGATCCGGGATTGATGACGAACACCTTGAACTTGTAATTCTTCATATTATCCTCCATACATCAGTGAAAAAGCGGCTTCCGTAAAGGAGCCGCTTCAGCAAAGTCAATTGAGCCAGTGCACGCTCCTTGTGGAAGATTTCAGAATAAGAATCCTCCTACTTCGATAAAGACAGGGAGAAATGCAACTGAAAATACTGTCATCAGTTTGATAACAGAAGCAAGTGACTGGATTGCAGTATTTTCTAAGTATCTGCCGGAATTGTTGAATCCGGTGACGATAAACAGACTTGTTGATATGACCGCAACAAGGAAACCAGCCAGAGAAGCCGGGCCTGACAGAAAACCAATCAGTGCCGGGAAAGCAATAGCGATCACAGCAGGCATCGCCGCTCCTCTGAGCGAGCTTGTGGAACCTGTCTCATCATCACTTCTGCCCATATCTCTGCGCGCGACTCTTCCTGTTACATGTACAGAACCGACAATGATTCCGGTAATCACAAATGCGCTGCAGATGCCAACAATGATACCGGCGAATACTTTCAATGACATGATATCCATAGACTCGAGCTGTGATGTGACTGCGAATGCGCAGAATACAGCGAAAGCTGACATGAAACCTGCTGCAGTTCTGTAAGTCTTTGACATGATTCCATTGCGGTCAGCAACGACATCTACAGCATCAGACATCTTTTCTCTCTCAGGTTCTTCACTGTCTGTAAGTGCCGAAGATAATATTTCCGATGTCTGCGCGGAAATAACAGAAAGGCTTGTCAGCGCTGACGCAGCGGCTGTCATAGAAACCAGTCCGGCTGCACAGAGAGCCAGGCCATAGTAACCGGCAAAACTATATGAAACACCGATTGCAGCGATCAGTAAGACTGCAGTGACAGCTGTGGAGACCATTCCTCTGCCCATATTGAAAACGGCAGGAGCGTATTTTCCAAGGTTCTTGCCCACACCTTTGAATATCTTGCTGTCAGGAGAAAAGAACCTGCTGATCTCCATAAGGATAATCCCTGCAAGTATACCGCTGCCTACAGCGACCGTATAGACAAATGACTGCAGCATTACATTGCTGAAGTAACTGCAGACCGCTGTTGCAATGATTCCCGCAGCGATAAGGCCGATGTCTGCTCCTCTGGAAGGATCATTGCCGATCCCGGCTTTCTGAAGGAAAACTCCGACAACGCAGCCAGCGATTCCCGCAGCATATATTACCAGAACGAATCGTGAAGCCGCTCCGTTGGTGAAAGTTGAAGTAACTCCGGAAGCGGCAACACCGGCGTCAGCGAGCATGATAACAGCTGCGGCAGAAAGAATATATGTCTCCGCAATATCTGAGCCGGCTCCTGTGAAGAAACCCGTTCTGTCTGTAAAGTCACCGGAAGGCACAGCGATCGCATAGGCCGAAGAGTATACATCTCCGCCTGTATGAAGGATTACCGCGACAACAGAGGCTCCCATGGCAAAGCTGCCGGCAAGCCCCATTACGGTTTCAGTCTTGAGGAACTGGAATGCAGCCAGAAGAACTGCAGTGACCAGTGCGGAAATGCAAAGCCCCAGAACAGCACCGCTTCTATAGGATGCTCTGATGGATGTTCTTATATCGCCTGCATCCGCCTGACTGTAAGAAGACACTGAACCGGGTACAAATGCAGCAGATCCTGCGTAAACAGCCAGGAAAGATACGATGCTTCCTGAAAGGCATGCAGCCGCATGGATCCAGTCGATCCCGGCTCCCGCTGCAAGAGCAACAAGTACAGTGAAGGCAATGACCGGGATATAGTGGAAAGCCCAGAAATTACTGTTCCTGCTCTTGATGATCCCGTACAGTCTTACTGTATCATCGCCCGAGCCTCTTCTGCTCTTAATCCATGATGCCAGAATAAACGCAGTCACTGCTGCTGCAATAATACAAATCAGTGAAAGAATCTTATACATATGAATCTATCTAAAATGCAGTAATAGTTGATCAGTTGAAAATAGCTACAATAGCAAGCGCAACTACAATATATACAATAGCAGCAACTGTAGTAATCTTCGCGAGAAGAGCGTCATATCCTCTGCTCTTGCGCTTTCCGAAAAGCTGCTCAGCACCGCCTGCGATAGAACCGGAAAGTCCGTCACTGTTTCCTGACTGGAGCAGGATGCTGATGATAAGAATTACACTTGCTATAAGAAGAATTATCATTAAAGCTGTATGCATAGCTTCCTCCAAAAGTTGTAAATAACAGAACTAAAGTGCTCGATTCTGACATCCGCAAAATCGAACACTTTATAATAACACTCTATTCAGGGTGTGTCAATGAATGCTATTTAAGTTGTGCAGCTGCGTCAACGATAGCTGAAAAATCATCGACCTTGAGGCTGGCACCGCCAATGAGTCCGCCGTTGATGTCCTTCTTAGCAAGAAGATCTGCTGCATTGGAAGCCTTCATGCTGCCTCCGTAGAGTATTAGCATATCGTCTGCAACAGAGTTATCATACATGCCGCCGATGACTCCTCTGATGAAAGCGCACATCTCTTCCGCCTGATCAGGAGTAGCAGTTTTGCCTGTGCCGATCGCCCAGATAGGCTCATATGCTACAACTACCTTCGAAGCATCAGCCATTCCGATGCCTTCGAAATCTGCAAACAGCTGGCTTGCAACGAATGTCTGCTCACCCTTGCCTTCTCTTACTTCGAGAGACTCGCCTACACACAGGATCGGTGTGATGCCTGCCAGTATGAGAGCCTTGAGCTTCTTGTTGACTGTTTCATCAGTCTCGCCAAAGTACTCTCTTCTCTCGGAATGTCCGACAATACAGTAGTCTACGCCGATCTCTTCGAGCATAGGTACAGAGATCTCTCCGGTGAAAGCGCCTGACTTCTCAAAATGAACGTTCTGCGCGCCAAAGCCGATCCCGCTTCCCTTGAGGCCTTCGCCTACAGCTGTCAGCTGAGTGAATGGTACCAGTAAAGCTACCTCATCAGCGTTTGAGAAATTCTTTGCCTTGAGTTCTTCTGCGAAAGCAGCTGCTTCAGCAGTAACTTTGTTCATCTTCCAGTTACCTGCAATAAGATACTTTTTCATGATTCTACCCTTTTCCTACCCTTTCTTATTTGTCTTCAATGATTGCGATGCCAGGCAATTCAAGTCCCTCAAGGAATTCAAGACTGGCTCCGCCGCCTGTACTGATGTGTGTCATCTTGTCTTCCAGTCCGAACTGTGTGACTGCAGCAGCGCTGTCTCCGCCGCCGATCACTGTTGTAGCGTCGGATTCTGCAAGGCATTCAGCAATAGCTTTTGTTCCTACCGCAAAGTTCTCCATCTCGAATACGCCCATAGGTCCGTTCCATACGATAGTCCTGGCCTTAGAAAGAGCATCCTTGTAGAGTGCAACAGTCTTAGGGCCGATGTCGAGTCCCATCCTGTCCTCAGGGATCGAGTCGATATCATATACATCGTGAGGTGAATCATTAGAGAATTCATCAGCGCATACAACATCTACCGGAAGCAGGAACTGAACACCCTTTTCTTTCGCCAGCTTGAGAATATCTCCTGCCAGCTCGAGACCTTCTTCGTCAAGAAGAGATTTTCCGATCGAATATCCCATTGACTTGAAGAATGTGTAAGCCATTCCTCCGCCAATGATGAGAATGTCAACCTTATCAAGCAGATTAGTGATCACAGGGATCTTATCCTTAACCTTAGCGCCGCCCATGATCGCAGCAAACGGTCTCTGAGGATCATTGACTGCTTCACCGAGGAACTTGAGTTCCTTCTCAATAAGGAATCCTGAAACTGCAGGGATAAAATCTGCTATTCCTGTTGTGGAAGCATGTGCTCTGTGGGAAGTGCCGAATGCATCCTGAACGAAAATGTCTCCCAGCTCTGACAGCTCGCCTGCAAAATCATGATCATTATTCGTTTCCTCAGCACGGAATCTTACGTTCTCGATAAGCATTACTTCGCCGGGCTGAAGTTCACTGGCTGCTTTCTTGACATTTTCATCTACAACTGCGTCGGAAGGAACAAATTTTACTTCCTTACCGAGATACTCGCTGAGTCTTGCAGCAACAGGCGCCAGGCTCATTTCCGGGTTAGGCTTACCCTTCGGGCGGCCAAGATGCGACATAATAACAGTTCTTGCGCCATGTTCGATAAGGTAGTTGATTGTTGGAAGAGCAGCTCTGATCCTGGTGTCATCCGTGATCTCACCGTCTTTGAGAGGAACGTTGAAGTCACATCTCATAACAGCTGCTTTACCTTCCCAGTTTACGTCTCTGACTGTCTTTTTCATTTTGTTCTCCTTTTGTTGCGGCTCTTATATGATCCCGGGTGTAACACTTAGTATCTGTTTCATCATCACACCATAATACTCAGCCTTACCTGCGTCATATAAGCCGTTTAATGCCATCTTTGATCATGTAAATCCTACTGAAAAAATAATTTCATTAGAAAACAAATGATTACGTACGTATTAATATTATCAATTATAAAAAAGGTTTACAAGCAGACAGCATGTATATCCGTGTACTTGTTTTCATAATACAATTTCCGGTTTTTGACTGAGCGCCGGTTCTGATATGTGTTTACTGATAATAGTTATCAGATAAGCGGAGCGATAAACTTCATGATAAGCGCAAGGAGTTTATATAAAATGCTGTCATTTCTGATCGTTTCATATGTTACTTCGGAGCATTCAGATAATGTATCTGTAAAATCATTTTCAATATCCCTGATGCAGGAGGTTTTATACAGATATGCCGCGCATTCGAAATGATGATACAGACTCCGGTAATCGAGATTGATCGATCCGACGACCGCTTTGATATCGTCGCTTACAAAAACCTTCGCATGGATGAACCCCGGTTTATACAGATAGATCCTGACTCCAGAGTCAAGAAGACTTCTGAAGTGCGATTTTGCGAGAGCATACGCAGTGATCTTGTCGGGTTTGCCGGGCAGTATCAGACTGACATCTACTCCGCGCTCTGCTGCGAAGCATATGGCTTTCTCAAGTTCACCATCCAGCACAAGATACGGACTCATAATATGTACATAAGAGCCTGCGCGGTTGAGGATATCCATGTAGACCGTCTCTCCTACTTTATCGGAGTCAAGCGGACAGTCACAGTACGGGATCACATATCCGCTCGCATCTTCAGGGATATATTCCCCTGTTTCAGAGAGGTATTGACTGTAATCACAGTTGCCTTTGACAGTATTCCACATCTGAAGGAACATCAGTGTAAACGACTGGACAGCATCTCCTTTGATCCTGATGCCGGTATCTTTCCAGTGACCGAACCGCACTTTGCGGTTGATGTACTCATCTGCAAGATTGACCCCGCCGGTAAAAGCTGTTTTCCCGTCTATCACCATGATCTTCCTGTGGTCTCTGTAGTTGTAATGTGACGACAGGAACGGTCTGATCGGAGAAAATGGTTTCGCCTCTATCCCTACAGATTTCAGTCTCTTCCAGTAGTCTGCGGTCAATGTGGATAATTCGCACATCCCGTCATACATGACTTTGACCGTAACACCATCTGCGGCTTTACGGCTCAGTATATCCAGGATCTGTCCCCACATACGCCCTTCTTCGATGATAAAGTATTCCATGAAGATATAATTCTCCGCGCTCTGAAGTTCTTTCAGCATTGCCTTGAACATCAGCTCACCGGATGAATAATAAACAGTCTGTGTGTTTTTGTATGCAGGGAAACATCCGCTCCTGCTGAGATACCTGACAAGATCATCCGTATGACTGCCGTCATATTTCAGCTCGCCGATGACGCCTTCCGGCTGCCTGATCGCATCCATAGTCGTAACGATCTGAGTCTTCGTCGCTCTGGTGACCCTTCTGTTACCGAAATTGAAACGGGTATAGGCCAGAATCCCTGTTCCCGCAACCGGGACGAGAGATATAATGAACATCCATGTGAGCTTAGCTGAAGCATCCATGGATGAATTGAAAAGGTACGCGATCATTACGAACGCAAAAACACGCTCAATGACCAGATAATGCTGGATCTGCTCCTGAGCGAATGAAAGGACCCAGACCAGAAGACCTATCTGCAGAGCCATCAGGAGTGCGAAAATAAAAAACCTGCTGAAAATCAGCTTCTTGATCCCTTTATTCTGAGGATTCAGCAGATTCATTATCTGGTCAGCATCTATATCCCAAAGGGTTTTGGATGTATTACTCATCTTTATTATTTCTATAAAACAGACACAGGTTATTAAGCCTGCAGTTTTCACAGTCCGGCTTCCTTGCGCTGCAGCATCTGCGGCCATGGAAGATCAGGAGATGATGTGTCCTTCTCCACTTGTCTTCAGGAAGTCTCTGCATAAGCTGGTCTTCCGTCGCGTTAACGTCTTTCGCGTCAGTGATTCCAATGCGGTTGGCCACGCGAAAAACATGCGTATCTACCGCTATTCTCTGCACGCCGAATCCTTCAGCCAGAACGACATTGGCCGTTTTGCGTCCCACTCCCGGAAGGCTGACAAGACTGTCAAAGTCTGAAGGCACTTCGCCTCCGTATTCATTCTCGAGCTTCTGAGCGAGTTTGATAATATTGGACGATTTCGTCTTGTACAGGCCTATTGCGCGGATCAGCCCGATCACGTCGGCCTGATCTGCATCAGCAAGCGCGCTCGGCGTAGGATATTTCGCGAAAAGAGCAGGCGTTGCTTTGTTGACGCTGACATCAGTAGCCTGAGCCGACAGTACGACAGATATGATGAGCTGATAAGGATCCTGATGCACAAGCGCGCACCCTGCGTCAGGATACATCTCTTCAAGAATCGCAATGACTTGCTCTATATCTGTGTCAGGAATGACATTTCTGTTTTTGTTCTTCATTGTTTCTGTATAAGATGTCTTTCAGATACAAGTTTCTGCATCAGAAATACTTCGAGATCCTGCGGAGCTTGGACTGCTCCATATGATACTCCATAGCCTTCCTTCCGGCAGCAACATTATTGTTCTCGAACGCGGCAAATATCGCTTTATGTTCTTCCAGTATCGTTTTCAGATAATCACCGGCAAATATCTTGGCAGGCGCTGAATGCTTGAGATAGATCTGATAGGCGGAAAGAGTCTTCTGAAGCATACGGTTCCTCGTAGCAGCGTAAATGATATTGTGGAACTGCGTATTGAAATTCAGGACTTTGTCTATATCATCCTTGAGTGTATAGAATTCCATGAATTCTATAGTTTCTCTGAGTTTATCGATGTCTTCAGCTGTCATACGCTGTATCGCCCACTCCACAGCCTGCACCTCAAACAGTGTCCTGAGGTCAAAGAGATCCGAAATATCACTCTTGGACAGTCCGGTGACGAACGCGCCTCTGTTAGGAATATTTTCTATCAGGCCGTCAGCTACGCGCTGACGCAACGCCTCTCTGACAGGAGTTCTGCTTACGCAGTATCTCTTGCAGATGGTAGCTTCTGTGAGCTTAGATCCGGACGGCAATTCCCCCGAAAGGATATCCTTCTGTATCTCCTGATACAGTCCGGCAGAAAGCGGCTGATTTGATTTTTCATTCATGATGTCCATACCCGGCTCCTTTGGTTGATTCTGTTTGCTGATGGATTTATAGTATTCAATAATTAAATAAAATACAAAGTTAATATTGTATACTATATTAAATATAAAACTTTCAGCCTCTGTTTTCAACTGTATTGCGGTGAATCCGGAGCAAAAAAACAGCCCGGACTGTAGTCCGGGACTGATAAGTCAGAATACCAGCAGATGCATTATGGCGTTGACTGCAGGGCCGAGTATAAGGTCTGTTATATTGGCAAATATAAGCAGCAGAAGTATCCACTGTCCGTACTGATACACTTTGTACCACCAGCTGTATCTCTCCAGATTGAACAGCTGAGTCAGGATCCCCCATCCGTCGAGCGGAGGTACCGGGATCAGATTAAACAGCATCAGGCAGATATTTATAAAGACTGCATAATAGAAGATATAGAAAGTATTTTCGGCAAGGCCTGAACCTGTCGAATAGTATACGTTCATAATCGCTTTGGCAGGAAATGACAGTAAGACCGCCAGGATCAGGTTCATCGTGATACCGGCGATACCGGTCAGGAACTCTCCTGCTCTTCTGTTTTTATAATAGCCGGGATCGATCATTACCGGTCTGCCCCAGCCGAATCCTACAAACAGTAATGCGATGAAGCCAACCCAGTCTATATGTGCCATCGGATTGATCGTCAGCCGCCCCTGTCTTCTCGGTGTAGGGTCTCCGAGTCTGTCAGACATCCATGCATGGGCAAATTCATGCAGACTCAATCCGAGGATTATCCCCGGAAGGGTCAGGATCTTAGTCATTATCATCTGTGCGTTCATAGTATGCCTTTCATTCCTGGACTTCCACACCTTCAAGGCTGAAAGTCTTGCTGTCTGTGATCTTTACTCTGACTGTTGTTCCGATGATCTCTTCAGGCTTTTTTGCGGAAGTGAAATTGACCAGTTTGAAACCGTCTGTCCTTCCGGCAAAAGTATCATCAGCGTTCTTGCTGACACCTTCCACAAGAACATCGTATGTTTTGCCTTTATACTCGAGATTCTTTTCAAGACTTATAGTATTCATGACATCAACGAGTCTGTCAAATCTCTCATGAGCGACTTCATCCGGGATCTGATCCGGGAACCGTGCCGCCGGTGTGCCGATCCTAGGAGAATATATGAAAGTAAAGGCAGAGTCGTATCTGACGCGCTTCGCTATATTGAGTGTCTCCTCGAAGTCTTCTTCTGTCTCTCCCGGGAAAGCGACGATAATGTCAGTGGAAATCGTGATATCCGGGCATACTGCCCTCAGCTTATCAACGATCTCAAGATAGCGGGCAGTATCATAATGGCGGTTCATCTTCTTCAGGATCCTGTCGCTTCCTGACTGGACAGGAGGATGGATGTTGCGGCACAGCTTGCTGCATGTGCGGAAACAGTCGATCATCTCGTCAGAGATATCCTTAGGATGAGATGTCATGAATCTGATGCGCTCAATGCCTTCTACATCATTGACTGCCTTGATGAGATCAGCAAAAGTATGCCCTGCCGGATCCCTGTAAGAATCGACATTCTGGCCAAGCAGCATTACTTCCCTGACTCCATCCGCGGCGAGGCATTCGATCTCACGCACTACTTCCGTCATGACTCTGCTTTTCTCCCTGCCTCTTGTATACGGGACAATGCAGTAAGTGCAGAAATTATTGCATCCGAAGGTGATATTGACGAGCGCCTTATGCTTATACATTCTCTTAGGCTTCATCTCATCTTCGGTAATGACAGGATTGTTGTCGATGATGGCGCGCTGCCTTCTGCCTGTCGTCAGTCTGTTCTCCAGAAGCTGCGGAAACTGCGCGATATTCTGTGTGCCGAATACAATATCGACCCAGGAGAACTGCTTGTTGATTTTCTCAACGATATGAGGCTGCTGAGGCATGCATCCGCACACACAAAGAACAAAGTCAGGATTGTTTTTCCTGACTTTCTTGAACTGGCCGAGGACTCCGAAGAATCTCTTGTCAGCGTTCTCGCGGACACTGCATGTATTGATGACAGTTACGTCCGCTTTGAAAGCATCTTCTTCATGGGTATATCCCATGGCTTCCAGAAGTCCGGCGATGTTCTCACTGTCATGCTCGTTCATCTGGCAGCCATAGGTGATGATGTTATATGTTTTCATTTAGATCAATTCGTCTTTCTTGCTTCTTGACATGAGCTGCTTGATTGCTTTTTCAGGAGCAAGTCTTCCTTTGAGTATCAGATTGGTCGCTCTGCAGATCGGCATCTCTATGCCGTTCATCTCTGCCACCTCACAGATCGCTTCAGCTGTGTAGTAGCCCTCAACGACAGAACCTACTCTCTTCACGGCTTCCTCAGGCTCAAGTCCGAGACCTATGAGAAGCCCGCATCTCCTGTTACGTGACAGGTTGGTCGAACAGGTAACGATCAGATCGCCGATTCCGGACAGACCGGAAAATGTCTCCGGGTTGGCGCCCGCAGCAGTTCCGAGTCTCTTGATCTCATGGATCGCTCTTGTCATCAGAACTGCCCTTGCATTGGACCCGAGTTTCATTCCGTCGGCTATTCCGGTCGCGATCGCGATCACATTCTTGACTGCGCCGCAGGTCTCGACACCGATCATGTCATCCTGTGTGTAGACTCTGAACTTCTCAGACATGAATACATCCTGGATGTGTTCAGCAGCCTCCTTATCTTTGCTGCAGACTACTACTCCGGCAGGGAAATTTCTTACCACTTCTTCTGCGTGTGACGGACCGGACAGCGCAACATAGGTTGCATCCGGAATCGTCTCAGCAGCGATCTGCGACAGTCTCTTCAGAGATACCTGCTCTATTCCCTTAGCCAGGTTGACTGCGATAACGCCGTCCTCGAGGAATTCAGCGCATGCTGAAGACACTTCTCTGAACTGCTGTGTAGGAACAGCGAAGACAACGATAGACTTGCCGGTGACTGCTTCTTTCAGATCACTTGTATATTTGATCCTGTCGCTGAGAATAACATACGGCAGGTAATGATCATTGATGCGGCGCTCCTGCAGGAGTTCCATAGCCATGGCGTTTCTGCCGTACAGTGTCACATCGTGTCCGTTATAGACAAGCAGATTGGCCATTGCGGTACCGAATGAACCGTTGCCGATCACTGCGATTTTGCACGCCTTCTCTCCAAGATCAGGGATCACTGTATCTGCGTAATAGTCGATCGGTTCCGGTGCCGGTCGGATCGCATCCTGAGTCTGTGCGCCGATCAGTGAAGGCTCACGGGTAGCATCTGCTGCGATCGGAGACTCTCCGCTCTCTATATCCTCTACTACCTGAGCATCTGCTCCCAGCTCGCGAAGTTCCTCCTCTGTCAGAGGTTTATCCGCTACTCCGATCTCTGTATAGGTCTGACCGGCCTCTGGTTCAGAGGCGACTACATTATTATTGTCTTCGACAGGCTTTTTCCTGTCTCTGAGAGTTCTCTGACCGAATGTCAGCTGCTTCTCTTCGCCCTTGGAAAGCCTGATGATGTTTGATATGTGCATCAGGATCAGGAATGCTGCAGCTCCGATAGAGAAATAGAAGCATTCCGGATAGTAGTACCATATGAGAGCCGGATACACGAGCAGAGCTCCGATAGAACCAACAGACATCCTTCTCGTCAGGATAAGCAGTACCAGAGCGACCACGAACGCTGCGATCGCGCTCGGCCAGTTGAGAGCAAGAGCAGCTCCGAAAGCGGAAGCTACGCCCTTACCGCCTTTGAACTTCCATATGACCGGAAAGCAGTGGCCGAGAATAACGCAGGCGAACGCGACCATACTTCCCATGACATCGCCCATGTTGTAGCCAACAGTAACAGCGACGAATCCTTTGAGTACATCAACGAACAGACATATGAGACCTGCAGTAAGTCCGATAACTCTGATCGTATTGGTAGTTCCCGCGTTTCCGCTCCCTTCCTTACGGATGTCCACCCCGTAGATCTTGCCGATAATGATGGATGGACTGATGTTTCCGATGGCGTAAGCGATCGCGCCTATAATGGCAAGGTTAGTGTAATCAAGTGTCATTTCTGCTCTCCTCTCCGCTCGTTCCAGACGAACTTGATAGAAGTACCTTCGAAATCAAAATGCTCTCTGATCTTGTTCTCCAGGTATCTCGAATATGAGAAATGCATCAGTTCTCTGTCATTGATGCTGAAAGAGAACAGCGGAGGACATGTGCCGATCTGAGTACCGTAATATATCTTGAGTCTGCGTCCTTTATCTGAAGGAGGCTGCCTCATCATTACAGCGTCTTCGATGATGCTGTTGAGTCTGCCTGTAGTGATCCTCATAGTCCTTGCGTCCTGGATCTTTGCTGCTCTGTCGATGATATCGAAAATCCGCTGCTTGTTCAGTACTGAAACAAACAGAACAGGAGCGTAAGACGCGAAGAGCAGTTCAGCCTTGATCCCGCGTTCAAAATCTCTCATCGTGTTGGTCTCTTTTTCGATCAGGTCCCATTTGTTCACGACGATCATGAGCCCTTTTCCAGCCTCATGCGCGTATCCGGCTATCTTTTTGTCCTGTTCGGTAAGTCCCTCGACAGCGTCGATCATGAGAATGCAGATATCACATCTCTCGATCGCGGCGATCGCTCTTACGACACTGTATTTCTCGATCGTATCGTTGACTCTGCTTTTTCTGCGGAGTCCTGCTGTGTCGATGAGAGTGTATTCTCTGTCCTTATAAGTAAAAGGTGTGTCGATCGTATCTCTGGTGGTGCCTGCGATCGGGCTGACAATAACTCTGTTCTGCTTCGTCAGAGCGTTGACAAGCGAAGACTTGCCTACATTAGGCTTTCCGATGATCGCGAGGTTGATGCTCTCATCTCTCGCCAGATAGTCCTCATCCGGGAATCCCTCAACGATCCTGTCGAGAAGATCTCCCATATTAGTCATATTGGCAGCGCTTATCGCGATAGGTTCATCAAATCCAAGTTCATAGAAGTCATATATAGCTTCGTATTCTCTGGACGGCTTGTCGACCTTGTTGACTACGAGAATGATCTCCTTGCCGGTGCGGCGGAGCATCGTCGCCACTTCCCTGTCCGCAGTAGTCAGACCTTCCTTGCCGTCTACCATGAAGATAATGACATCAGCCATATCCATAGCCATGACAGCCTGATCTCTCATCTGCGCGAGGATCGTATCGTCTGTCTTGACCTCGATTCCGCCTGTATCGATGACAGCGAATTCCTTGCCGTTCCACTCGGCTTCAGCGTAGATCCTGTCTCTGGTGACCCCCGGGATATCTTCAACGATAGCCCTTCTCTCTCCTATTATTCTGTTGAAAAATGTTGACTTGCCTACATTCGGTCTCCCGACGATAGCAAGTATCGGTTTACTCATCTATATACCTCCTGTGACATCCGGGACGTTTCGTTTTGTCACGTGAATATATAGTGTGACAAAACGAAACGTCCCATTTGTCACACTATTCTTCGAATATGCTGTCTGCGAAGTCTTTGGCGTTGAATGGGATCAGATCATCAAGGCCTTCACCCATGCCGATGAATTTGATCGGCATATCGAACTGATCCGCTATAGTGATCGAGATCCCGCCTCTTGCTGTTCCGTCCATCTTGGTAAGAATAATACCGGTGATATCCGCGATGGAAGAAAACTCTTCAGCCTGGCTGATCGCGTTCTTTCCTGTAGTAGCGTCGAGAACAAGGAGGTTCTCTCTGGTTGCCTCAGGGTACTCCCTCGAGATGACTTTGCTCATCTTCTCAAGTTCCTTCATAAGGTTGACTTTATTCTGGAGTCTTCCCGCAGTGTCACAGATAAGGACATCAATGTTATTGGCTTTCGCTGACTGGATAGCGTCATAGATCACAGCGGTCGGATCAGTGCCTTCTTCATGTCTGATGACTCTGACGCCGACTCTGTCTCCCCATGTCTGCAGCTGTTCAGCGGCAGCAGCGCGGAAAGTGTCAGCAGCAGCAAGCATGACGGTCTTGCCTTTTCTCTTATACATGTGTGCGAGTTTTGCGATAGAGGTCGTCTTGCCTCCGCCGTTGATGCCGATCATCAGGATAATAAGCGGATAATTCTGCGACATCCTGTTTCGTTCGCCCTTATCCATAAGTCCCTCAATGATCCCTGCAAGTTCCTTCTTGATCTGCTTCTCTTTGATGATATATCTCTCATTGATTGCAGTATCAAGTTCCTTCATGATCGCGTCCGAAGTATCAATGCCTATATCTGACATGACAAGGCCTTCCTCAAGCTCTTCCATGAACTCAGGGCCGAGGTCCGGGTTATCATATATGGCATTCGTGATACTGTCGATGAATTTTCTGAATGTGGATTTCTTTTCAAACAGACCCATTCAAAAACTCCTTTCTTATTCTATTCCTTCTACGTCGAATTCATCGCCGAGTTTCAGCGAGAGCATGCGGGAGATCCCGTGCTCAGGCATCGTTACTCCGTAGAGTACGTCGGCGTGCTCCATCGTCGCTTTCTGATGTGTGATCAGCGCAAACTGTATGTTTTCGAACTTCTTCAGATAATTGGAGAAGTTCTCTATATTGACTTCATCAAGCGCAGCCTCGACCTCGTCAAGGATGACGAACGGTGTCGGCTTGGCTTTGAGCACCGCGAACATAAGAGCGATCGCTGTGAGTGTCTTCTCTCCGCCGGAAAGAAGATTGATATTCTTGAGTTTCTTGCCCGGTGGCTGCGCTGTGATCTCTATTCCTGACTCAAGAGGTTTGCTCTCATCTTCAAGTCTGATCTCAGCATATCCGCCGCCGAAGAGTTCTTTGAATGCTTCCTCGAAGTTGATCACGACCTGATCGAAGTTCTCCTTAAATCTGGTCCTGATGGTCTTATCCATATTCGAGATGATCTCTTCGAGCTCTCTCATGGCTCTGGTAAGATCTGACTCCTGAGCAGTCATGAACTCGTATCTCTTGCTTACGGTCTTGTATTCTTCTATCGCGCTGACGTTGACGTCGCCGAGCTCCGCAAGGCGGAGTCTGACTTCGCGGGATTCTCTGTTGCCCGCTGTGATGGCGAAGTCAGGAGCCCTCATTTCGAGGGCCTCGGCGTAACTGACCTCAAACTCGTCCCAGAGCTTATCCTTCTGAGTATCGAGCAGAGTCTCATTTCTGGCCGTTTTGACCTCCATCTTATATCTCTTCTCGCGGACATCTTCAACATCCTGACGGATCTGCTTCTGTTCAGCGGCAAGCGCCTCAGCGGCAGCTCTGTTTTCTTCTCTTGCAGTACTAAGTTCAGAGATCTTTTCTTCCAGAGCTTCCTTAACAGATTTCAGCTCAGCTTCTTTATCACTCTGTGCTTCGCCGCTGCTGGTAAGAAGCGCCCTGGTCTCTTCAAGTCCGCTGACAGTTTCCCTGTATTCGCTGATATTCTCTTCGAGCTCAGTAACATCATCCCGGACTCTCTCGATGATCTCATTCCTCGAGAGCACTTTGGACTCGTATTCACCGATCCTGACCTTGAGCGATACGATCTTTTCGTTATCTTCCTCAATAACAGGCCTGAACGCTTCCACTTTGCCGATCAGCTCAGAAGCCTTAGCGTCCGCATCAAAGTATTCCTTCTCAGCTGCTGCTATTTTGCTGCTGTAGTCAGCGATCATCTTATCGGCTCTTGCGATATCTTCAGTGATATTCGCGATCTCACTTCTGAATCTGTCAGAAGCGCCGGCGTCAGCCTCAACGATCTCAGCCGCGTGATCTCTGTCAGTCTTAAGAACGTTATATGCGATCTCAAGTTCTGTGACCTTCTCTCTCTGGCGGTCTCTGTCATCGGCGAGATCATTCTCACGTTTTCTTTCCGACTCGATCTCTTCATTCAGTCTGAAGATCCTGTTCTTATAGCCGCTAATGATATCAGTAAGAGTGCTGATCTCCTTCTTCCTGTCGAGGAGATTGGCTGACTTGTTGGCGAATCTTCCACCGGTAATAGCTCCGGATGAGTTGATGACCTCGCCGTCAAGAGTAACGATCCTGAATCCGCCCGGTACGGATTTGGACATGCGCACGGCATTATCCATATTATCCGCGATGATGACTCTGCACAGGAGATATTCAATGATCTCTGTATACTCCTTATCCCCTCCTACCATGTCAGAGGCGATACCGATGAATCCGTCAGCTCCTCTTACAGACCTGCCCGGTTCGACAGGATCCGCGGTAACAGATTCAACAGGCAAGAAAGTCGCGCGTCCTGATCTGGATGACTTGAGCCATCTGACCGCGTCCTTGGCATCAGCGTCAGTCTCACAGACGATATGCTGAAGAGAACCGCCGAGAGCAGTCTCTACTGCCGTTTCATAGCCCTCAGGAACTCTGATGATATCCGAAACAGTACCGATAACACCTCTCAGGCCCTTGTGCATAAGAGATCTTACGGTATTGTTGTATCCTTCATAGTTTGCTTCCATCTCTTCGATGGTAGCTTTTCTGGCAGCTGCAGTCGTTGATTTTTCAGTCAGTTCAGAGATCTCATCCGAAAGATCGGATATATGCTTATTGACCAATAAAATATTATTGGCTATTTCGAAGATCTTCTCTTTTTCTTCCTCAAGGACTCTGCCTTTTTCTTCTATTTCTGTATCAAGCCTTTCAAGACTGGCTCTGTTTTCTGCCTCGGCCCGGTCTCTTCCTTCAAAATCTTCTTTCAGAGCTTCACTTCTCTCCTCAAGAGTACCTTTGTACCTCGTAAGAGTGCTGATCTCAGCCTTCCTGCCGACATTCTTATTGCCGAGTTCGATCATCAGACTCCTCAGTCTCTCGATCTCAGTACTGAGTCCGGCAGATTCATTCGAATGCTCATTATAGACCATCACGGCCTGCCTGAGCTCTTCCCGGACAGCCTCTACTTCTTCATTGAGTTCCTTATCATGAGCTTCGAGCTCTGCAAGTTCAGACCTTCCGGAAGCGAGCTTCTCCTCCGACGACTCTATATCTCCCTGCAGTCTTGAAAGTTCTCTCTCTATATTGGCGAGCTTTTCTCTGTTGAGTTCACCGCCGCTTGTAATGGTATTGAGTTCATCGATTACATTCAGAAGCTCAGCGTTAGCCTCAGAATAGCTGTCCGAGAGCGCCGCGTCATCTTCCCTGCTCTTCTCAGCAGCTTCATCGATCTCTCTTAACCTTGCTTCCTCAGCAGCGATCCTTGCCGCCAGTTCCTCCAGTTCAGTTCTGCCTGCTTCAACACTTTCCGACAGACTGTCCAGATTGTGGAGAATGATATTGATGCTCAGCGTCTTATAACGCTCCCTGAGCTCAAGATATTCAGTCGCTTTCTCAGAATCCTCTTTGAGCCCGCCGATACGGCCTTCGATCTCAGAGATAATATCCCTGACACGCTCAAGGTTGTTTTCAGCGGCTTTCAGCTTGTTCTCAGCCTCGGTTTTTCTGGTCTTATATAAAACCACTCCTGCCGCCTCTTCGAAGATCTGGCGGCGGTTTTCCGGCTTTGTGCTGACGATATCTGCGATCTTGCCCTGTCCGATGATCGAATATCCTTCGACACCGATACCGGTATCCATGAAAAGTTCCCTGATATCTCTCAGCCTGCACTGGCTGCCGTTGATCATATATTCACTTTCACCGGATCTGAACATCCTCCTTGTAACAGCCACTTCGCTGTATTCGAGCGGAAGAATGCCGGTGCTGTTGTCGATGACAAGAGTTACCTCGGCCATGCCTTTAGGCTTTCTGGTAGCTGTTCCGGCAAAAATAACATCCTGCATCTTGCTGCCGCGAAGCTGTTTTGAGCTCTGCTCTCCGAGCACCCATCTCAGAGCGTCGCTGATGTTGCTCTTCCCGCTGCCGTTAGGTCCTATGATGCAGGTGATCCCGTCATTAAATTCTATGTTCACAGGGTCCGCAAAAGATTTGAAACCCTGCATCTCTATCCTTTTGAAATACATACACTAAATTCCCTTCGACAGGGCTTGTCTGGCGGCTTCCTGCTCAGCTTTTGACTTGCTCTTGCCCTTGCCGCGTCCCAGTGTTTTATTGCCGATCATTACCTCTACGGTAAAAGTCTTGTCGTGATCAGGGCCGCTTTCTGATACAGTCATATATCTGATCCTCATATCGCGGCTTTTCTCCTGAAGCTTCTCCTGAAGCATCGTTTTGTAATCCTGGCGGAGTTTACCGGCTACCGCAAGCTCGATCTTACTGCCGAGAAGCGACAGGATGACTCTGTTACCCGCGTCATAACCGCCGTCGATGATCACGGCCCCTATCATCGCTTCGAAAGTATCTGCAAGAATGGAGTTCTTGCTGCGTCCTCCGGTCGATTCTTCACCTTTGCCCATATAGATATAATCTCCGAGGCCAATCTCCCTTGCAGCATCGGCAAGGGACTCCTCGCGGACTACATCCGCCCTGTTTTTGGACAGCACACCTTCCGGAGCATCCTTCATGATCCTGAAGAGCTCTGCTCCGACGGCCGCGTCCACATAAGCGTCGCCAATGAACTCAAGGCGCTCATTGTTCGACGCGTATTCCATTCTGTGTTCTGACGAATATGAACTGTGAGTCAGCGCATTG
>JAFRLN010000020.1 GCA_017431175.1 Mogibacterium sp. | reverse complement strand
GAGGAAGCTGTTAAATACATCCGTGAGAATGATATTGCTACCGTCAAGTTCTACAAGGACAACGCTTTCACTGTTGAAGCTCCTAACTTTGTAGACCTCGTTGTAACTGAGACTGAACCTGGCGTCAAGGGCAATACCGCTACCAACGTTACTAAGGCAGCAACTGTTGAGACAGGCGCTGTTATTCAGGTTCCTATCTTCATTAACGAGGGAGAGAAGATCCAGATAGATACCAGAACAGGAGAATATCTTGGAAGATCCAAGTAATCAGACTGATATCCTGAGTACAGACATCAAAGAGGGTGCGGGCACGTCCCGCACCCACAGAAGATTTCACAAGCCGCTTCTTATCATTACAGTGATTATAGCGGTGGTTTTTGCTGTGCTTATTGTTTTTAATGTTCTTACAAGACCATTCGACAAGACACAGAACACTTATTCCACTTTCACGGTAGAACAAGGCGACGACATGAAGTCTGTTTCAGCCGGACTTGAGAAGGCCGGTTTTATCGGCAGCGCAAGAGCGTTCAGGCTGACTTCTTCTCTGATCCTTAAATCCGACTTCAAACCGGGGACCTATTACCTGTCGCCTTCGATGGACTCCGTATCCATCGCCAAGGCTCTGACTCTCGGTAATGTGACAACTGACGGTTTTATTATTCCGGACGGCTTTACTCTTTCACAGACATTCTCCTCACTCGCCAGAGACGGATTCGGTGATGAGGACGCATTTCTGCGGGCAGCAGGAGATCCTTACCTCAAAGAGATCGACTTCATAGGTTCAGATATCAATGGCCCGCAGCAGGTCGAAGGGTTCCTCATGCCGGGTACATACAGGATCGATACAGAAGCCGATGAGATCATGATCATCGTGACAATGCTTGACAGCTTCAGCCATTTCTTCAATGAAGACTATCAGGCAAGAGCTGATGAGCTTGGGCTCAGTGTCAGAGAAGTCGTAGTGATTGCTTCCATGATCGAAAAAGAGACCAGTATCAAGAGTGAAAAACCGATGATCTCTTCTGTCATACACAACAGGATCAATCTCGGTATCATCGCGCCTGAAGATGTTCCGGAAATTCCTCTGTGCTCACCGGGACAGGATTCCATCATCGCAGCGCTCTATCCGTCAGAAGATGAGAATATTTACTATGTTCTCAGCGACAAGCTCGACGGTACTCATGTCTTCACATCTGATGAAGCTGAGTATAAGTCGCTTCTTGACGCGTACAACGCAGCCAAAGCTGCCAGAGAAGAAGAGCTCGACAAGAAACAGTCCGGAGCAGAAGATCAGGATGATAATGCTGCTGATCAGAGCGAAGCCTCTCAGAAGTCTTCAGAAGAGGAATAGCGTATATGGGATTCACCAGCGACAAGGTAACTGACTATCTCAGTTCATATTACAAACCTCTTGATGAAGACCTCGGAGAGCTGAGAGCTTTCAATGAAGAACGCAATGTGCCTCTTATTCTCAGGGAGACTGAGACGTTTCTCTCTCTGATTCTCGAGATGACACAGCCGCGCAGAATTCTTGAGATAGGTACTGCGTATGGATATTCGGCTGTGTTTTTTGCGCGCAGTATCCCGGAAGCAACGGTCACTACCATCGACAGGAATATCCACATGATACCTGTTGCCAGCAGCGTATTTGAAGACAGGCCTGAGGGCAGGCGTATAGATTTCCGTACCGGAGACGCGGAAACGATCCTCGATGAGATGATCGAGGAGATGCGTTCACATCCGGACGATGATCTGCTCTACGATTTTGTTTTCATAGACGCCGGCAAGAGCCACTACAGAGATTTTTTTGACAGAGCAGAGCAGCTGGCCAGGCCAGGCGCTCTTATAGTATGCGATAATATCCTTATGCACGGATGGACTGTGGACAGATCCTATGAAGGCGCGCGCCGGCACAGGACCAACGTCAAGTACATGCGTCAATTCATAGAATACATTAACGGAAGGGAAGACCTCACTGTTTCGCTTCTCGCGAGCGGTGACGGACTTGCGGTGATCAGACTACATGACTGACAATCAATACAGACTTGAACTTCTGGCTCCGGCCGGTGATATGGAAAAACTCAGAACAGCGATCCTGTACGGTGCTGACGCGGTATACTTCGGCGGACAGATCGGCAGTCTCAGAGCCGGCGCAGGCAATCTGAGTGTCCCGGAAATACGCGAAGCGATGGATTTTATCCATGAACACGGATGCAGGGGTTATATGACACTCAATATATACGCTCACAACGACGATATTCCCGTTCTGCGCGATTATATCAGCAAAATAAAGGATATTCCCATTGACGCGTTTCTCGTCTCAGATCCGGGTGTTATGAGCCTTATCAGAGAACAGATCCCTGAGGCGGAGATCCATCTTTCGACTCAGGCTAACACAACCAATTATCTGACTGCTTTATACTGGGCTGGTCAGGGTGTGAAACGCATAGTAGCTGCAAGAGAAATGAGTCTCAGAGAGCTGACTGAGATGAGAGAAATGCTTCCGGATGACATAGAGATCGAATCATTCGTTCACGGAGCGATGTGCATCTCTTATTCCGGAAGATGTCTTCTCAGCAATTTCATGGCCGGACGTGACGCTAACAGAGGGGCATGCACACATCCTTGCAGATGGAAATACCACCTTGTAGAAGAGCAGCGTCCGGGAGAGTACTATCCTATAGAAGAAGATGACCGCGGGAGCTACATTATGAACTCCCGTGATCTGTGCATGATAGACAGGATCCCGGATCTCGCGCGCGCAGGTGTCGCATCTCTCAAGATCGAGGGAAGGATGAAGTCCATGTACTATGTTGCGACCGTAATATCTGCCTACAGGTCAGCGATAGACAAGTTCCTTGCGGATCCTGAAGGTTATGAGTACGATCCGGCTGATTTCGCGGAGCTCTGCAAGGCCAGCCACAGGGAGTTCACTCACGGTTTCTACTACAATAAACCGACAGACAGAGATCAGAACTATCTGACAAGCGACTACACGAGAGACTACTTATTCATCGGTCTCGTCAGAGAACACGATGAGAAGACCGGTCTGACCACAGTAGAACAGAGGAACAAATTCTCCATCGGAGATACTGTTGAGATATTCGGACCGCGCACTCCGTATTATGAGGAAGTCATAGAGGAGATGTACGACGAAGACGGTCAGCCGGTAACCAGCGCTCCTCATCCTCAGCAGATTCTCAGGATAAGATTCAGAAGAGTTCCCGGTGAGAATTTCATCATGCGCAAGAAGAAATAACCTGTCCATACAAGAGAAAGGAATGAAACATGCCTGACGACAGTTTACCCTTATATTTCTATATTATTCTGATCGTGATCATCATGGTGCTCAACGCGCTCGTAGTGGCGAGCAAGCGTGCACTCGATAACATCGACCGCAATATGATCAAAGATCTGCTGGAGGATAAGCCGGAAGACAGAAGGCTCAATGCTGTAACTGCTTTTCTGTCCAAGCCTTCAAAATATCACTACGCCGATCATGCAGCGCAGACCATCAATGTACTTGTCTGTTTCTTTCTGCTGAATACTGTGATCCGGATCATATATATCAAGGGCGGCCCTGATCATGTCATTGTGATCCCGGCAATATATATATGTTTTTTCCTCCTTTACTCGGCATTAGCCTACATATTGCCCAAAAAGCTGGGCGCTCAGACAAGTGAATCCACAGGGATAGGACTCATAGGATTCCAGCGATTCGTCTATTATGTAACTTTTCCGCTCGTTTTCATAAGCAAAGGTATCGCAGATATCCTGCTGAAGATATCAGGCAAGAGAACAGATGTCGACGACTCGAATTTCTCTGAAGATAAGGTCATGTCCATGCTTGACAGAGGCCAGGAGACCGGAGAGATCAAAGAAGAAGGGCGTAAGATGATCGACTCGATCTTCGAGTTTGATGATCTGCTCGCGTATGAGATCATGACGCCGAGAACCGATGTCTTCATGATCGACCTCAAGGATGACCGTGACGAATACTTCGACGAAATGATGGAGCTCACTCATTCCAGGATCCCGGTCTATGACGGAGATCCTGACAATATCGTCGGTATCCTGCACATCAAGGATTATCTGTACAACGGAGCGAAAAAGGGGTTTGACAATATCAATCTCAAAAGGCTCCTCAGACCGGCATATTTCGTACCTGAAACGAAGAATATCGATTCACTTTTCCGCGAACTTCAGAACCAGAAGCATCATCTCGCTATCCTGATAGATGAGTACGGCGGTTTCAGCGGCATCGTATCTGTCGAGGACATCATAGAACAGATCGTCGGAGATATTGATGATGAATTTGATGAAGAAGACAGAGTTGTCGAGCGAGTAGACGATAATACTTTCATCGTAGACGGAAATGTATACCTTGACGATCTTGAAGAAGAGACAGGGGTTGAGCTTGAATCCGAGACGAGTGAGACGATAGGCGGCTTTATCATCGACCACATGGGCGAGATCCCTAAGGCAAGGGTCAAATACGATCCTATCGTGTACGGTGATTATGAGTTCACTATACTCAAGGTCAAGGACAGAAGAATAGAAAAAGTCCGCATAGCAGTCAGGGAAAAAGACGAGGTGTCCGAAGATGAATGATGATGCTCAGCTATATGATCTGATCGAAAAAGAAGTGCTTTCATTCAGCGAAGTCAGCAGATTTCCTGACGCGTCACTTACTGAAAATATACAGGCTGCTCTGGGCAGGGATGTGCTTAACCCCGGAATCAGAGTCAGTTCTGATGATGACGATGTACTGACCATTCAGCTTGAGATCATCGTCTATTACGGAGTCAATATCCCGCAGCTCTGTTATGATATCCAGACCAAAGTCAGGAAGAATATCGAAGAAACTGCAGGTCTGGAGATCAAGGCAGTCAACATCAGAGTCGTAGGGATCGACGAGAAAAACGATACACAGGAATAATCATGAACAGAGAAGAAATCAGAGAAAAAACGATGCAGCTCATCTATCAGATGGATATTACAGGTGAGTTTGATTATGAAAAACTCAGCCCCGTTGAAGAGAATGCCCGTATTCTCGGCAAGAAGCAGGCTCTATTGACTCTTCAGGCTGTCAGGGATCATATCGATGAGATAGATGACGTCATCAGGGCCAGTCTGGACAAATGGTCTTTCGACCGTGTCGCGCGTACAGATCTCGCCATACTCAGAACCGCTGTCGCGGAGATGATGTATGTTGATTCTGTTCCGTCAGGAGTATCCATCAACGAGGCTGTCAATCTCTCACGGAAATTCAGTGATGAGAGGTCGTATGCTTTCGTCAATTCAGTTCTGAGCAAAGCGGATAAACATCTCCGCTCATCCTCCGCTGAGGAAGAGATGTAATGTCGGATCTCTATCTCGGTATTGATACCTCCAACTACAAGACATCAGTTGCTGTGACCGACGGAACAGGCCGGATCGTTTTCGAACGCTCCGAATATCTCGAAGTTCCGGCAGGCAGCAGAGGTCTGAGACAGTCTGAGGCTTTTTTCCGGCATTCATGCAGACTGCCGGAATATATAAGAGAGGTATGCTCAGAAGTCAGCGCAGGGGATATACGCTCTGCAGGCGTCTCATCGAGACCGAGGCGGGTCGAAGGATCGTATATGCCTTGTTTTCTTGCGGGAGTCAATGCGGCAGAAGAGATCGCTTCTGTTCTCGGTATCCCTCTGCATCATTTCTCCCACCAGGAAGGTCATGCAGCTGCAGTGATTGAGTACGGAAGATCTCCGTCTGATATTACAGCGTCAGAAAAGAAAGTAGTGCTGATGCATCTGAGCGGCGGCACTACAGAATCTCTCATCTGCGCTCCTGACGCACATGGATATGACCTCAGAATATGCGGAGGCACCAGAGATATCAGTATCGGCCAGCTTATCGACAGAGCCGGAGTAGCGATGGGATATCACTTCCCGTCAGGAATGTATCTTGATGAACTGGCAGAGCAGTACACTGAGGCAGAGCATAATACCCTGAAGCCGGGCATCCCGGCTGTCAGAATAACGGATGGCTGCTTCAATCTCTCGGGAACTGAAACCCAGATCCTGAGATGGATAGAGAAGTCATCCGAAGACGAATATCCTTATATAGCTTACAGCCTGTTCGACAGGACAGCTCAGCTTCTTGCGGCTGCAGCTGTACAGGCTTCAGATGCGGCGGATACTGATACTGTATATATGGCAGGCGGAGTATCCTCGAGCAGCTTTATCAGAAAATCGACAGAGAAAAAACTCGATATGATCACAAAAGGCAGACGCAGCAGACCTATCATAATCTACGGTGAACCAGCTCTTTCAGGTGATAACGCAGTCGGCACGGCCTTACTCGCGTGCCGGGTACATACACAGAAGTGATCATACACAGGCAGCAGACATATGAGAGCAGTCACAGTTACACAGGTCAATGAATATATAGCCAAGAGACTGAGGGATGATCAGAACCTCAGACGTCTTCCTGTGGAGGGTGAGATATCTGCTCTCAGCAGAAGCGGCCCGCATATATACCTGACTCTCAAGGATGCAGGAAGCATGCTGAAGTGCGCTGTGTGGGCATCGAATATTCCCAGGATCGATCCCTCTCTGCTTGAGAACGGCAGGAAAGTCATCGCGGTAGGAGATATCAGCCCGTATCCGAAAGGCGGCAGCTACTCATTCAGCATCACACATGTGGAAGACGCCGGGGAAGGCGATCTGATGGCAGAATTCAACAGAGTCAGAAAACTCCTCGAGAAAGAGGGACTGTTTGACAGGAAATGGAAGAAACCTCTTCCTGAATTCCCGCTCAGGGTAGGTATCATAACATCTTCTACAGGAGCCGCTATCGAGGATATCAAGAAGATCATTACATCCAAGAACGATCTTACAGATATCCTGATATTCCCGACACAGGTACAGGGTGAGGGCGCTCCCGCAAGTATTGCAGAGAATATCAGGCTCGCCAATGAACTGGCTTCCGGCGGGCTGAGAATAGATACACTGATAGTCGGCAGAGGAGGCGGCTCTCCGGAAGATCTTGCGGCTTTCAATGATGAAGGCGTAGCAAGAGCGATCTTCGCTTCTGTCATACCTGTCATAAGCGCAGTCGGGCATGAATCAGACTTCTCAATCAGCGACCTGGTAGCTGACGTCAGAGCTGAGACTCCTACAGCTGCAGCTGATATGGCGGTCATGAATACTTTTGAACTCAGAGAAGATATCAGCGCATATAAGCTGACACTCGTACGTTCTATCCGCCAGAAAATCGAAGCAGAGAGACTGCTCCTCACATCCAGGACAGAACTGCTTCAGTCCAATATGCGCCGCAAAGTCAGTGATGCCCGGAGTTCTGTTGAAAAGGCTATGATCATGATCCGTGAAAACGACCCCAGGAATGTTTTCGCGAAAGGTTACGCGGCTGTCACAGATGAAGACGGAAGCATCATACCCGACACATCAGGTATCAGCATCGGCGGTACTTATGAGGTGCGGATGAGAGACGGCAGTTTTACAGCATCAGTTACAGATATCAGCAGAAAGGATTCTTCAGATGGCAAATAAGACTTTTACGCAGGCTCTGAATGATCTTCAGAATGCAGCTTCAGAGATCGGCAAACAGGCTACTACGCTCGAGGATTCGCTCAGATTGTTTGAGCAGGGAATGAAAGAAGCTGAATTCTGCAGCAGGATCCTTGATGAAGCCGACCAGAAGATCACAGTCTTCGAGAAGGAGGCTGAAAATGCTTAGCTTCGATGAATACAGATCACTGATCAATGAGCATCTGACTGACTTTATTCCTGAGACCGACAGCAAGGCTGCGGTACTAAGAGAGAGTATGGAATACAGCCTCAGAGTAGGCGGCAAGAGACTTCGTCCGGTGCTGCTGCTCGCTTCCTGCGACTTCGCGGGCGGAGATATCATGCAGGCTCTGCCTTATGCCTGCAGTCTTGAGTATATCCATACATATTCACTCATACACGATGATCTGCCGGCTATGGACGATGATGACCTGAGGCGAGGCAAGCCGACCAATCACACGGTATATGGCGAGGACATAGCCATTCTTGCAGGCGACGGACTCCTTAACACTGCTGCTGAAGTCATGACAGGCGAAGTCGTAAGGCACGCCGGGGAACCGGAAATAATGGCAAGGCATGCCAGAGCAGCTCACGAGATCATGTCAAGGGCAGGCATCCGCGGAATGATAGGTGGTCAGACAGCTGATGTAAAAGGTGAGTACATGGAAGCTTCAGCGGATCTGGTAAGATATATCGAGCTTCATAAAACGGCCGACCTTATCACCGCTCCGGTCCGCGCCGGACTCATGCTTGCAGGAGCAGATGACAGCATGCTGAATGACTTCACATCATACGCTCTGAACACCGGAGTCGCTTTCCAGGTGCTTGACGATATCCTTGACTTTGAAGGCGATGAGGAACTCATCGGCAAGAAAGTCGGCAAAGACCAGGATCTCGGCAAATGCAATTATGTCTGTGTCCACGGTCTTGACGCGGCTAAGCAGGAGCTTCACAGCCTCACCGGTGAAGCCAAGAGATCACTTGAAAAATACGGTAATGACGCCGTATTCTTCACTTCGCTCGCTGATCAGCTTGAGATCAGAAAATACTGACAATACGAAAGGCTCCTGACCTTATCTCGGTCAGGCTGCAATATCCTCTGATATGAAATACGATTTATTACACGACGATCTGATCAATATATGCAAGACAGCATCCTATGCGGAACTTGAAGAATTATGCGAAGACATAAGACGTTTTCTCGTGGAAAAAGTTTCGAAGACAGGCGGCCACCTTGCTTCCAACCTGGGAGTCGTTGAGCTCAGCGTCTGTCTGATGAGAGTTTTTGACAGTCCGCGCGACCGCATCATCTATGATGTCGGGCATCAGTCTTATGTTCACAAGATCCTTACCGGAAGAGCCGCTGCTTTTGACACTCTCAGGCAGTACAAGGGTCTTTCGGGCTTCCCTAAAGCACGTGAGAGTGAGCACGATGCCTATGATACCGGACATTCGAGCACATCTGTCAGCGCGGCATACGGCATGGCGGTAGCGCGTGACATCAGCGGCGAAGACAACCACATCATCGCAGTCATCGGCGACGGGTCATTTACTAACGGCATCGTTTTTGAAGCTCTGAACAATATCGGCGCCAATCAGACCAGAGTCATGACGATACTCAACGATAACGGCATGTCCATATCGAGGAATGTAGGCGCTCTGTCAAAATACCTCAACAAGGTCAGATCCTCGCAGAAATACGATCAGGCCAAGTCATCCGTAAAATCAGCACTCGGAAATGTTCCTCTTCTCG
>JAFRLN010000019.1 GCA_017431175.1 Mogibacterium sp. | reverse complement strand
CCTCGGATACAACAATCCTGATGATCCGAGAGATCCTAAGAACGGATTCGTCAGGGGCATCAGATGCATCAAGATGGAGCTCGGTGAGCCAGACGCATCCGGCAGAAGGAGACCGATCCCGGTAGAGGGCAGCGAGTTCGAACTCGAAGTGGACGCAGTCATCATGGCGCTGGGAACCAGACCGAACCCTCTGATCAAGAACACGACAAAGGGACTTGAGGTCAACCGCAAGGGCGGCTTCGTAGTCGACGAAGACGGTCTGACATCACGCGAGGGCGTCTATGCCGGCGGCGACGCAGTCACAGGTGCTGCTACCGTTATCTCGGCTATGGGCGCAGGCAAACTCGCAGCAGCTTCCATAGACAAATACCTCTCAAATAAATAGCGGAGACAGGGAGCAGGTCTCTGTTCTCTCGCTAATTACATCAGCCCTGCATCCTCTTATTATGATGGGCGGCACGGGCAGTCAACAAAACCAACATTAAATGGCAGCGGTTTCTGAAAACGCTGCCATTTTGTTTTTCTGTTTTGATGTGATCCGGGCATCTGCCCTTGTGCAGACAGAGAACCGACTCCGTCTCCCGGTGATCAGTAGCCGGTCGCTGCGTAGTCCTGGATGTACTTGTGCAGCTTCTTGGTATCGCTCCAGCGGGAGAATCCGTATCCGCTGCCGAGTACTACAGTTACGTATGTGCAGCCGCCAAAGGTGTATACACCTGTGAAACAGCAGCCTGCATTGCTCTCGGTCCCGGTCTTGCCGCCGAGGAAGTTTTTGACATAGCTGAATATTGCATTCGTGGACCACAGAGTCCATGACCTCTTCCGCTCCAGACTCGTGATCGTTTTGCGTTGGGTCGCCCAGCAGTCTCTGATGTCGGAGAATCTGTATGCATAAGCAGTGAGCTTAGCGAGTTCAAGCGCTGTAGTATAGTGCCCGTCAGCATCCAGACCGTGAGGGTTGCGGAACTGTGTTCTGGTCAGACCCATCTCTTTTGCTTTGGCATTCATCATTTTGACAAAAGCTGCTTCGCTGCCGCCGACTCTCTCCGCGATAGCGGTAGCCGCGTCATTGGAGGACGGAAGGAGCATCGCGTACAGGAGGTCCTTGTTGCTGTACACGTCTCCCGCTGCCAGCCGTCCGCTGCCCCAAGGGGTAGAAGCCGCATGCGGTGAGATCTTAGTTGATGAATCGATCAGGCCGCTCTCGAGGAGGAGGACTGCAGTCATCAGCTTGGTAGTGCTTGCCTGAGCGACTCTTGTATATGAATTCTTGGAAAACAGCATGTTCCCGCTGCCGTCAGGATTGATCCTGTATACACAGGCTGCGCGTGCAGACAGATTGATATCATCGAGATTACGTGTAAGTATCGTGATGTTTTCGCTGACTGCCTCTGTCTCAGTATCTGTCGCAGGGACATAAATACGCCACAGAGAGGACGTCTTCATGCGTTCTTCCCCAGGAACGCTGATGGTCATATGAGCAGTATTATTGTCAGCTGACTTTGCCGCCGTATCCGCATCCTGCTCTGCTTGTGTTTCAGCAGCTTCTTCCGGGCTGCTCGTGTTCTGCTCTTCATCAGTCATTCCTGCTGCATCGTATGCGTAATGCTCCGTGGCATCCAAAGTAACCGTCAGGATAGTGTCCCAGGTTTTGCCGGAGCTGTTATACCTTTGCAGTTGTACATCCCTTCTGACGGCAGGGGTGATATCCACCTCGATCTCCAGGGCCTCGTCGCGGCACTTATTGTAATATGTCTTGTAACCGCTGATACTGGTCGCCGGATGCGGGGCTTCGGAACTATTGGATTCGGATGGCAGGGAATCTAAACTATCCGCATCGATCTGATCGGCATCAGAGATATATGGTTCGCTCTGTTCTGTTTTGCCGGAAGTATCTGTCTCGCTGTCGGTGACAGCGTACGCGTCCATACCGGCCGCCGGCAATATGAGTGACATACTCAGCATCACAGCGAGCAGCATAGCCGCTGTTTTCGATAATACTGAGGCCTTTTGATAATGCTTCTTCATCGTATTCACCTCGAATAATGGATCGCAGACTCCGGATGTCCCGACGCGTCTGCATGAAATGAATTCATCAGAGTAAAGGATTCTTTACATATGAAAGTGTATCACACAGACCGCCCGGAAATTCTTAAACTCTGTTTAGCATCAGATCTGGCTGCCGGTCCTGATGCTGAGGATGACCGTATAGTCTGTTCTCTGCAGTGAGTCCGGGGGAGGATGATCTGCTTTGCGGAATGTAACTGAATGCACTATAATTAATTCTGCTAACTTGTACAGTTGCTCTGGACCGTTATTGAATACCGGCAGTTTATACTGCAGGAGGAATAATGCATAAAA
The DNA here is from genome assembly GCA_017431175.1 of Mogibacterium sp. Classification (GTDB taxonomy): domain Bacteria; phylum Bacillota; class Clostridia; order Peptostreptococcales; family Anaerovoracaceae; genus Crickella. Next base: position 45,276 of record JAFRLN010000019.1, on the reverse strand, counting down.
CGAACGAGCGGATCACAAGACTCAGGAAAAGCAGAGCAGAGATCGCGCGCACTGAAAACGTATATCTGGTAGACGAAGCATATACGGAGGCTGCTGAGAGATACAGCGGCAGGCCTGTATGCGTACAGTTCGCGCGGGGATTCGATAATGCTCTCAGGAACAGAAAGATCGTGATACAGGACGATGACATCCTGGCAGGATTTCTTTTCAGATATACATATAATGTGAACTTCCCGATGAGTGTCTCCGGCGGCTTTGACCCGGCGGACCGTCCGTCTCTTAATATGGACGTATACCGCGAGGTGAAGGAGATCAGAGAAGCCGGTTTTGCCGGTGAGCAGGAGCTTGCGGAGCTGGAGGAGTTCGCTTTCGGAGCGGAGAATGGTCTGATCAAGCACTGGCACTCAGGGCATGTGCTCCCTTCATATGCGAGACTTCTGAGCAGGGGCTGGGCCAGACTGAGGGAGGAAGCCGTGGAATCGCTTGGCAGCTGCAGTACAGAAGAAGAGAAGGCGACGGTCGAATCCTTTATTATAGCTATAGATGCCTGCAGCATGTATATAAGGAGATACCGCGATGAGGCAGGGAAGCTCCTTGAAGCTGCGATGGCAGGGAATGGAGAAGGCGCCGGCACAGACCGGATCAGAGAGCTGAGCAGGATGCGTGACGCTCTGGATCATATAGCGGCAGAGCCGGCCGGATCATTTTATGAGGCAATACAGCTTGTGTATCTCATACACGAGATGATGTACTGCGAAAACGTGCCTTCGGCGGTATCGCTCGGAAGGGTCGATCAGTATCTGTATCCGTATTATGTAAAAGATCTTGAGACAGGCGCTGTTACTCATGAAGAGGCCGCGGATCTGATAGACGCTATGTGGCTCAAGATAAGCGGCTACAGAAAAGCCTACCAGAACCTTGCTGTAGGCGGATGCGGTCCGGATGGCAGGAACGCGTGCAACGAGCTGACACGCATGTGCCTCGATACTGCAGCGAGACTCAGGATCGATCAGCCTTCCATAGCCTTCCGATGGCCTGAAGACATAGATGACGAGACCTGGAGATCGGTCCTGAGCCTGATCAGAGAAGGCATGGGATTCCCGGCAATGATGTATGACCCGTGCTACATGAGCGCGCTGAAAGACGCGGGCATAAGTGAAGAAGATGTCTGGGACTATGCGTTCGTAGGATGCGTAGAGCCGGTCGCGTCAGGCAAAGAGAACGGATATACAGAATTATTCAGACTGAATATCCCGAGGATCCTGAAACTGCTCCTGAATAAGGGCTTAGATGTAGAAACAGGCAGGGTCTACTGCATGAAGAACATTGCAGAGCCTGAAAGCATAGAGAGTTATGAGCAGCTGGAGGAACTGTTCTTCGACGAACTCAGATACTGGTTCGGGAAGATGATTCGCTGCCTCACACATATGCAGCACCTGTATGCTGTGAAATATCCTCTTCCCTGCATCTCTGTACTGACAGAGGACTGCATAGCGAAAAAGAGAGACATCAACAACGGTGGAGCAAGATACGATCATACCGGTTTCAATCTGTGCGGAGTTGCCAACGCTGCAGACGCGCTGACCGCTGTCAGGAGGGTGGTCTTCGACGGAGGAGCGGCGACGCTGGCGGAGTATACAGAAGCTGTCAACGCCGATTTTGAAGGTTATGAAGAGCTGAGAGAATACGCTGTAAGGAGAGCGGAAAAGTTCGGCAACGACAGCGAGCTCCCGGACAGGATCGCTGCGCGCATCGCAGAACTGGCTGCGGATACAGCAGAAAAGCATACTACCTATACCGGAGGAACGTTCAGACTCGGGATGTATTCGGTCGAGGATCACTCATCCCTCGGCATGCTTACCGGAGCGACACATGACGGACGCAAGGCCGGCACAGCTCTGTGCAATTCAAGCGGAGCAGCACAGGGTATGGATGTAAACGGACCTACCGCCATGATCAATTCCGTGACCAGATTCCCGATGAGACGGTCCGGAAACGGAATGGTGCTCGATATAAAATTCACCCCGGCTGTAATCGCGGGGGAGACAGGGGGAAAAGCACTCAGAGCTCTCATTGAGACATATTACCGCAAGGGCGGAATGGAGATCCAGGTAAGCGCCGTTTCAAGAGAGACGCTCCTGGACGCGCAGAAGAATCCTGATCAGCACGGCGACCTCATCGTAAGGGTGTCGGGCTTCAGCGCCTACTTTACTGCGCTGAACTCGGTAACACAGAACGAGATCATCGCGAGGACAGAGAACTGATCATCAGACCACTTACCTCTTCCTGAATTTGTCCAGGATAGTAATGGTTGAAGCGATGATCAGAAGGATAATGCCGGCGACCGTGTTCCAGAAAACAGTTTCGTGCAGCAGCAGGACCGCAAAAATCGGGACTATCGCTGGCTTGATGAAAAATGCTACCGAACCGGTCGTCGCGTCTGATTCTCTGATGGCGACGAAATAAGAATAGTATCCGATGCCGGTGACAACGATACCGCAATAGAGGATGACAGGCAGGTTAGCGGCGATCCCGTCTGTTACAGGATGACCGGTCAGCACCATGATCACCAGGAGCACCAGTGATCCGAGGATAAAACTCACGCTTGTCTGCATGATGGTTCCTATCCTTCCTATGGACCTCTTCCCCATTACTGCGTAAGCGCCGAAAGTCGCAGCCGCAAAAAGCATGATCAGAAAGCCCTTGACAGAGTTGCCTTCCTGGACATCCCACGGCCGCATCATCAGTATGATCGCTATGAGACCGATGACGAAAGCGATCCATTTATCCCTGTCCATCTTTTCAGCTGTAAAAAGGTGCGCTATGACCATTGCGAACAGCGGATTGATGCAGAACAGCGGCCCTGCCGTAGAAGCGTTGCAGCTCAGGACTCCGATCTGAAAAGCCATCATGCTTACCGGAATGCAGACAGTCCCGAGCAGGAACATCCACCCGCAGTCCCGGGCGTTCAGCCGGTATCCGCTGCGGCGGGATTCCATCAGGGCAGACGGCAGCAGGATAAGTCCGCCGATAAGGAATCTCAGGAAAGTCAGCTCAAAAGAGTCGATGTTTGTACCTGCGATCTTGAGCGCGACCTCCATCGTCGCAAAGATCGTCGCTGTGAGAAGGATACACAGAACGACTTTTTTCATATTCCCGGAATTGCCGGATGTCTCTTTTGCCATAGCTGTGTTACGGTAGTTTCCTTTCTTATGTGTTTACTTACGGCGCCGTACTGCCGGAATGCCCGGTCAGTCTGCTGACCTTAAGACCGTTTAGATTGTAATCCAACAATAATGGATTTCCAAGTGATTTTTTATCTATAGGAAGGAAGCAGGAGGCAGAACGCGATCGGGAAGTCTCGGCGGGCATTGATAATAAATCACAGAAAACTTAGTATATTTTGTACTAAATGCCAAAATACATTGACATACACAAGCTTGGGTGATAGAGTACAATAAATGCGTAGAAATATTGATTTTTGAAGACTTTCAGGAGTATACAGGATGTTTGTAAGTACATTTGCAGAGCTCATCCTTAGCAGCGGCATCATTATTCTCGGCCTGCTGATACTTATCGGCAGGGAGGATAGTGCTGAATGTTGTGCGAGGGAATAGCAGACCACAGAATGTGAATGTACAGAAAGGCTGCAAAAATGTTAACAGACCTCTGACCGGCATCAGCGCTGAGCAGAGGTTTTATTTTAGACTGAGTATCATACAGTCAGAGAGGAGAATGAAAGAAAGTGAAGATCTCAGGTGCGGAAATCCTGATGGAATGCCTGCTGGAGCAGGATGCAACGGTAGTCTTCGGCTACCCGGGAGGAACGATACTCAATGTTTATGATGCCCTTGTCAAGTATAAGGACAGGGTCCATCATTATCTCACGGCTCATGAACAGGGCGCGGCGCATGCGGCTGACGGCTATGCCCGCAGTACCGGCAAGGTCGGAGTCGCTTTCTCGACATCCGGACCGGGAGCGACCAATCTTACTACAGGCGTTGCTACAGCCTACATGGACTCATCTCCGGTAGTATTCATCTCTTGCAATGTAGCTGAAAATCTTATCGGCAAGGACTCATTCCAGGAGGTCGACAGTACCGGTGTCATGCTGCCTATCACAAAGTGCAATTTCCAGGTCACCGATGTCAATAAGCTTGCTGACACTGTCAGGAAAGCTTTCGCGATCGCCAGGAGCGGACGCCCGGGGCCGGTATTCATAGACATACTTAAGAATGTCACGGCTGAGATGGCCGAGTATGAATACATACCCCGCAGTAAGCATAAGGAAGCCGGAGCGCTTAAGGCGCTGTTCGACCGGAACATGGTTGACTTTCACATCCCGAAAGTCGATGAAGAGGATATCGATAAACTGATCGATATGATCGGCGAGTCCGAGAAGCCTATGCTCATATGCGGCGGCGGAGTTGTCAGAGCCAGGGCACACAAGGAGTTCAACCAGTTTGCCAATCTCATCGATGCCCCGACAGCCATCACGGTAATGGGAGGCGGAGGGATATCAGGCACCAATCCTCATGTAACCGGTATGATAGGCATGCACGGTTCTCAGGCATCGAACATTGCCTGCAATGAATGCGATCTTCTGATCGCGGTAGGCTGCCGGTTCTCAGACCGTGTTGCTCTTGACCCTGATTCATTCGCGAACCAGGCGAAAATTGTCCATATTGATATCGACAGATCAGAGATCAACAAGAATGTCCAGACAGACCATCACATAGTAGGCGATGCGAAAGAAGTTCTGAGGATGCTCAATGAGAGACTGACGCAGCAGAATCATCCGGAGTGGAAGAAATTCGTCTTCTCGCATCCGACAGAGACTGTATACGAGGACGGCGGAGACACACTCAATCCGAAACAGCTGTGCAGCACCATCGCAAAAGTCTTACCGGAGGATACGATCCTTGCGACAGATGTCGGACAGCATCAGATGTGGTCGATACAGCATTTCCACTTCAGCTATCCGGGACAGCTGATCACATCGGGCGGCTTCGGAACGATGGGCTTCGGCCTCGGGGCAGCGATCGGTGCCAAGGTCGGAAATCCTGACAAAATGGTGATCCTGTCCACCGGCGACGGCAGCTTCCGTATGAACTGCAATGAGCTCGCTACCGTTCAGGCATACGGGATTCCGCTAATCATATTCGTCTTCAACAACGGGACCCTCGGAATGGTCCGCCAGTGGCAGAACCTTATATACAAGAAGAACTTTTCCGAGACAACGCTGGACCGCGCGCCTGACTTTGTCAAGCTGGCAGAGGCGTACGGACTCCGCGGATACCGTGTCAACAACCAGAAGGATCTGGAAGCAGCTATCGAAGACGCTATTGCAAGCAAGACAGGGTGTGTGATCGACTGCCTGCTCGACATGGACGAGATGGTTCGCCCGATGGTAGGCGGCGGCAGCCACATCACTGACTTTATGAGGATATAGAAGGGAGGCAACATGGAAAAAACAGGCGACGTAGTAAGACAGACACTCGCCCTTCTCGTGGACAACGAGCCGGGCGTACTCTCGCAGATCGCAAGGCTGTTCTCCCGCAAAGGATATAATATCGAGGCTTTTGCCGCAGGACCGACAGAGAACCCGGGTGTGACGCGTATCACGATCGACGTGCTTGCAGATGAGCCGCACACAGAACTTCTGTGCAACCAGCTCCGCAAGCTCTATCCGGTCCATTCGGTAAAATGGCTCAATACGGACACCTCGATATACAGAGAACTTATGCTGATCAAGGTCAGCGCGGAGTCAGGAGCGGTAAGGAATGATATCATCCAGCTCGCCAATATATTCCGCGCGCAGATCATAGATGTATCGCTGGAGACACTGACTCTCGGCATCACAGGAGACGCCGAGAAGATGTCCGGGCTTGTGAATATAATGAAGGAATTCGGGATACTCGAGATAGCCAGAACCGGTGTAGTCGCGATCGAAAGAGGTAAAGCTACAATTAATGATATATCAAAAGAAAGTGGGGAATTCAGTTATGGTAAAAATGTATTATGAGAAGGATTGCAACCTGGAAGCACTTAACGGTAAGACTATCGCTATCATCGGCTACGGTTCGCAGGGACACGCACACGCACTCAACCTCCGTGACTCCGGATGCAAAGTCATCGTAGGACTCCGCAAGGGCGGCAAATCATGGCCTGTAGCAGAGAAAGACGGATTTGAAGTCTATACCGTTGCAGACGCAGCCAAGAAAGCTGACATTATCATGATCCTGATCAATGACGAAGTACAGGCTGCTGTATACAAGAGCGAGATCGCTCCTAACCTCGAGCCGGGCAATGCGATCGCTTTTGCTCATGGATTCAATATCCGTTATAAGCAGATCGTAGCTCCTGAAGGTGTTGACGTATTCATGGCAGCTCCAAAGGGACCTGGACATACAGTCCGCAGCCAGTACGTAGCAGGCAAAGGCGTACCTTGCCTTGTTGCTGTTGAGCAGGACGCTTCCGGCAAAGCTTATGATATCGCGCTCGCTTACATCGCAGGTATCGGCGGCGCAAGAGCAGGAATCCTCGAGACAACAATGGATGAAGAGACTGAAACTGACCTCTTCGGTGAGCAGACAGTACTCTGCGGCGGCGTAGTAGACCTGATGCAGTGCGGATTCGAAGTACTCGTTGAGGCCGGATACAAGCCTGAGAATGCTTACTTCGAGTGCATCCACGAGATGAAGCTCATCATCGACCTGATCAACAAGGGCGGCATCGCTGCAATGAACTACTCCATCTCTGATACAGCTGAATTCGGTGAGTATGTAAGCGGACCTCGCGTACTTCCGCACGATGAGATCAAGGCTAACATGCGCAAAGTCCTCTCCGACATCCAGGACGGTACTTTCGCCGGCAAGTGGATCGCTGAGAACAAGAACGGCCGTACATTCTTCAACTCCAAGAGAGCTCAGCTCGCTAAGCACGAGATGGAAGTCGTAGGCAAGAAGCTCAGAGATGAGATGCTCTGGAAGAACGACAGCGACCTGGACAACGCATCAAATTAATCAGGCGGAACCCGGTTTCCGGGTGATGTGAAACAACTCATTTGGAGGACTTATGAAATCTGATCAGATCAAAAAAGGTGTGGATCGCGCGCCTAACAGGAGTCTCCTGTATGCGCTCGGCCTTACAGAAGAAGAGCAGAACAGACCGATCATAGGTGTTGTCAGCTCTTATAATGAGATCGTTCCGGGTCACATGAACCTGGATAAGATCGCTGATGCTGTCAAGGCCGGCATCAGAGCAGCAGGAGGGACCCCGATACTTGTACCGGCTATCGCGGTCTGCGACGGAATCGCAATGGGGCATGTGGGAATGAAGTATTCTCTTGTTACCCGTGACCTGATCGCTGACTCGACGGAAGCGCTCGCGATCGCGCATCAGTTCGACGGCCTGGTAATGATCCCTAACTGCGACAAGAACGTGCCGGGTCTGCTTATGGCGGCAGCGCGTATCAATGTTCCTACGATTTTCTGCTCCGGCGGACCAATGCTGGCAGGAAGACTTCCTGACGGCCGCCGCACATGCCTCTCGCACATGTTCGAGGCAGTCGGAGCTTATCACGCAGGCACACTGGATGAAGAAGGCGTCCAGACTTACGTAGAGAAGGCCTGCCCTTCATGCGGATCCTGTTCCGGTATGTATACAGCTAACTCGATGAACTGTCTGACTGAGGCGATAGGAATGGCTCTGCCCGGCAACGGCACGATCCCTGCTCCGTATTCAGCAAGGATCCGTTTTGCCAAGGAGACAGGCATGCAGATCATGAAGCTTGTCGAAAATGACATCAAGCCGAGCGATATCATGACGGCAGCTGCTTTCCACAATGCCGAGACGGTAGACATGGCTCTCGGATGCTCGACCAATACGATGCTGCATCTGCCGGCCATCGCTCACGAAGCTCATGTCGATGTCAGTTTTGATATGGCGAACGAGATAAGCGCCAGAACACCTAATCTGTGCCATCTGGCTCCTGCCGGAGACACTTTCATGGAAGATCTGGACGAAGCAGGCGGTGTATACGCGGTAATGAAGGAGCTCACCAAGGGTGATCTGCTTGACACTTCCGTTATGACATGCACCATGAAGACAGTGGGTGAGAACATCAGAGACGCAAAGAATCTCAACACGGATATCATCCGCCCGTTCGATGATCCGTTCATGAAAACGGGAGGCATCGCGGTACTCAAGGGCAACCTCGCACCGGATGGATGTGTCGTCAAGCAGGCTGCAGTCAAGGAATCCATGATGCAGCATGAAGGACCTGCAAGAGTATTCGATTCAGAAGAGGATGCGATCAAGGTGATCTACGCAGGAGAGATCAAGCCTGGAGACGTAGTAGTCATCCGCTATGAGGGACCTAAGGGCGGTCCGGGAATGAGAGAGATGCTCAATCCTACATCCGCTATCGCAGGCATGGGACTCGATGAGTCTGTCGCGCTTATTACAGACGGAAGATTCTCCGGCGCTACACGCGGCGCTTCGATCGGACACGTCAGTCCGGAAGCAGCATCCGGAGGCAACATCGGGCTTGTGCAGGAAGGCGATATCATTGCTATCGATATCATCAACCACAGCATCGAGCTGAAAGTCTCTGACGAAGAGCTCGAGGCCAGACGCGCTAAGTGGGTATGTCCTGAACCGAAGATCAAAACAGGATACCTCGCGCGCTACGCTAAGCTCGTCAGCTCTGCAGATAAAGGCGCGATTTTAGAGTAGGATTAAACCGCGTCACGCACTTCTGGCTGAATAAACAGGAGCGCGTGACAGACATGACGCTGGCGTCGCGTGCTTCCGGAAGAATACGAAGAAAAGCGTGACGCGCAGTATACAAGTCGTAATAACTAAGCATATAGAGGGTTACTATGGACCAGGTAAAAATTTTTGACACAACACTTCGCGACGGTGAGCAGTCTCCGGGCTGCAGCATGAACCTCAAGGAAAAGATCGAGGTCGCGCGCTGCCTGGAGAAGATGCATGTCGACATCATCGAAGCCGGGTTTGCGATCGCCTCTCCGGGAGACTTTGAGTCTGTGAAGACCATCTCAGAGACGATCAGGGAATGCACGATCGCCAGCCTCGCGCGCTCGACACCTAAGGATATCGATGTTGCGTGGGACGCAGTCAAGGGCGCGGCAGATCCGCGCATCCACGTTTTCATCGCGACTTCTCCTCTGCACATGGAGTACAAGCTCCGCATGAAGCCTGAGCAGGTACTCGAGCAGGCAGGCAAAATGGTCGCTTACGCGAAGAAATACTGCTCCAACATTGAGTTCTCGGCAGAGGACGCGACCAGGAGCGATCCGGAGTTCCTCAAACAAGTGGTAGGAACCGCTATAGCTAACGGAGCCACCACCATCAATATCCCTGATACTGTCGGCTACACGACACCGTCAGAGATGAGAGAACTGATCGAGGACATCAGAGGGAACGTTAAGGGCGCGGAAAAGGTCATCTTCTCCGTGCACTGCCACAATGACCTCGGTATGGCGACTGCCAACGCACTCGCGGGAGTACTCGGCGGCGCGAGACAGGTCGAGTGTACTGTCAACGGACTCGGAGAGAGAGCCGGAAACACTTCGCTCGAAGAGATCGTTATGGCGCTGCGTACACGCCAGGATGTGACCGAGCTCGACACACGTATCGATGCTACACAGATCCACCGCGCGAGCCAGACCGTATACAACATCATCGGACAGACAGCTCCGCTGAACAAGCCGATCGTAGGCAAAAATGCTTTCGCGCATGAGTCGGGCATCCATCAGCACGGAGTACTCGCCAACAAGAAGACATATGAGATCATGACTCCTGAGTCGGTCGGGATCCATGTCAACAATCTGGTGCTCGGAAAGCATTCCGGAAGACATGCTGTAGGATCAAGACTCGAGGAACTCGGTTTTGTACTTACCAAAGACGAGCTTGACAGATGCTTCGAGGAGTTCAAGATCGTATGCGACAAGAAGAAGAACATCACAGACGCCGATCTTGAAGCGATCGTCACGCACAACACCAATCAGCTGTACGCTGATGACGAGGATGGCTACAAGCTTGACTGGTTCCAGCTCTCGACAAGTAACTTTACAACAGCTACATGTACCGTCAGCCTCGAGAAGGACGGAGTGAAAGCTCAGGATGTAGCACTCGGCGACGGACCGATCGACGCAGCATATAATGCGATCGACTCGATCGTTCAGCCGTCGGAGCACACTTTCGATATCTTCAATATCCACTCGATCTCAGAAGGCAAAGACACTCTCGGTGATGTCACGGTCAAGGTCAACGCTTACGGCAGGACCTTTACAGGCCGCGGCCTTTCGACGGATATCATGGACGCGAGCATCAATGCTTATCTCAAGGCACTCAACCGAATGGCGGCCTATGAGAAGAAGAGAGCAGCCTCTGACGATTCGTCAGAGGGATCGCGCATCAGAGCAACGGACGCAGCAGGAGAAGCTGCGAGATAGGAGAGATCCATGGGCATGACAATGACACAGAAGATCCTTGCAGCTCACGCAGGCCTGCCTGAAGTGCATGCCGGGGATCTGATAGAAGCTAAGCTCGACGTCGTTCTCGGAAACGACGTTACGACACCTGTCGCGATAGGGGTATTCGAGAAAGCCGGTTTTACGGAGGTCTTTGATAACGAGAAGATCGTGATCGCGCTCGATCACTATACACCTTGCAAAGACATCAAGTCCGCTGAGCTCTGCGTGATAGCGCGTGAGTTCGCGAAGAAACACAATATCACACATCTCTACGATGTCGGAACTGTAGGCATAGAGCACGCTCTGCTTCCTGAACAGGGACTCGTAGGGCCGGGAGACTGCATCATTGGCGCGGATTCCCACACCTGTACCTACGGAGCACTCGGCGCTTTCTCCACAGGCGTAGGATCCACAGATATGGCTGCCGGTATGGCGTCCGGGCTGAACTGGTTCAGGGTACCGCCGGCAATCAAGGTAGAGCTGACCGGAAAACTGCAGCCGTTCGTATCCGGCAAGGATGTCATTCTTCACCTGATCGGCCTGATCGGAGTGGACGGAGCTCTGTATCAGTCACTTGAGTTCGCAGGTGACGGTGTCGGAGAACTGAGCATGGATGACAGATTCACGATCTCCAACATGGCGATCGAAGCCGGCGGCAAGAATGGTATATTCCCTGTCGATGATAAGACGATGGAGTATATCCAGGGCAGATTCGGACGTGAGCCGGCTGTATACGAAGCAGACGAAGACGCTGAATACGAGAGAGTAGTCAGGATCGACCTCTCTATGCTCGAGCCGACTGTATCGCTGCCTCATCTCCCGTCCAACACTAAGACAGTTGGGGAAGCCGCCGGAATGCCTGTACAGCAGGTCGTCATCGGTTCGTGCACCAACGGCCGCATGTCAGATATGAGAGTGGCCGCGTCTATCCTCGAAGGAAAGAAAGTCGCTGACGGAGTCCGCTGTATTGTGATCCCTGCGACTCAGCAGATCTATCTTGACTGCATGAAAGAAGGTCTCCTTGAGATTTTCGTCAAGGCAGGATGCGCTGTATCCGCTCCTACCTGCGGCCCTTGTCTCGGAGGACATATGGGTGTTATGGCAGACGGAGAGAGAGCAGTCGCGACTACCAACAGGAATTTTGTCGGCAGGATGGGACACACAGGCAGCGAGGTAATACTTGCGAGCCCTGCGGTGGCCGCTGCTTCTGCGATCGCGGGCTGCGTTGCGGATCCACGCAAGGCATAAGGAGGGAGCTATCATGAGAGGAAAAGTATGGAAATACGGAGATCATATAGATACCGACGTTATAATCCCTGCACGTTATCTCAATAATCCTGATCCTGCTGCGCTCGCGAGCCACTGCATGGTAGATATTGATGAAGGTTTTGCGGGAAAAGTGCAGCCGGGCGATATCATGGTCGGAGGCTGGAACTTCGGCTGCGGATCTTCGAGGGAGCATGCTCCTGTAGCGATCCAGGCAAGCGGAATAGCCTGCGTCATCGCAGCAAGCTTCGCGAGGATATTCTACAGAAACTCGATCAATATAGGATTCCCTATACTCGAGTGCCCGGAGGCTTCTGCCGCGATCAGGGCGGGGGATATCGTGAGCGTGGATACCAAGACAGGAATGATCACTGATGAAACAACAGGCGAGACATTCCAGGCTAAACCATTCCCTCCGTTCATCGAGCAGATCATCGAAAAGGGCGGACTGCTGGCATATCTCAAGGAAAAAGAATAAAGAGTGATATCCCGGCGAGCCGCATGCGATGAGTCTGCTTCCTGCGTCTGCGGAATGACATAATCATCGCATGCTGCCCGCCGGAAATAAAAGACAATACTATAACATTTATACAGGGGAGATTACGAGATGAAATTCAGGATCGCGCTGGTCCCGGGCGATGGGATCGGACCGGAGATAGTACAGGCTGCAGCAGAAGTGCTGAAACTCGTAGCCGGAAAGTTCGGCCATGAATTTGAATTCAATACATATCTCGCAGGCGGGTCGGCTCTTGATAAGTACGGGATCCCTCTGCCGCAGGAGACCATAGACGGATGTCTTGCTGCTGACAGTGTCATGCTCGGAGCTGTCGGCGGACCTAAGTGGGATCAGGTCCCTAACAATATGCGTCCTGAAAAGGCGCTCCTCGGACTGCGTAAGGCTCTCGGTCTCTACACGAATCTCAGACCGGCAGCGATACAGCCTGCTCTCGCGGAAGCTTGCGTGCTCAGGCCGGATATCGCGGCCAGGGGCTTTGACCTGATGATCGTAAGAGAACTGACCGGCGGGATTTATTTCGGAGAACGCGGCAGAAATGAAGCCGGCGACGCGGCCTATGATACAGAAGCGTACAGTGTCATGGAGATAGAGCGTGTGGCAAGGCGTGCGTTCGAGACTGCGCGGAAGCGTAAGGGACATGTCACAAGTGTTGACAAAGCCAATGTTCTGGAGACTTCGAGACTCTGGCGCGAGACTGTGCACAGACTCGGGGAGACTGAGTATCCGGATGTAAGGCTGGACGATATGTATGTCGACAATGCGGCAATGCAGCTCATCCGTGATCCGTCGTTTTTCGATGTCGTCGTAACATCGAATATGTTCGGGGATATCCTGTCTGACGAGGCTTCTCAGGTCACAGGATCGATCGGTCTGCTCGCGTCAGCGTCGCTCGGCGACAGTTCGCGCGGCATGTACGAGCCGATTCACGGGTCAGCTCCGGATATCGCGGGCAAGGACCTCGCCAATCCGATCGCAACGATCCTTTCAGCGGCCATGATGCTGAGATATTCGTTTGACCTTGCGGAAGAGGCGGATTATATCGAAAAGGCAGTCGCAGATGTTCTTGAAGAGGGATGGCGTACTGCAGATATCAAAGCTCCGGGTCAGGAAGACTGGCTCAGAGGCAGTGAGATGAGAGATAAGATCCTGCAGAAACTCGTATAGCCCGCAGATCAGTCAGCGGTTTACACAGAGCGAGGATACGGACAGAGATATGGGAAATCTATTTTATCAGGATGTTTTTGACAATATAGAGGATAACGCTGCGCTTGTGCGCACTCTTGTTTCTTTTGCTACAGAGTTCGGACTTGAGGGCAATATCTGGCAGCACTGGCTGACCTACAATCTGATGACGAATGAGAATCCTTTCAGCCTTACCTGCGAGAGGAAGCATATCAGAGAAGAAGCGACGCTTATGAAGCTCGCGCTGCCGGACTTCGCGGAATTCAGGGAGATGATGGAAAGCTGCCCGGCGGATTATCTGGATGATTATTATCCTCCGTTTGAAGAGAGTACGGTAACCGCTCCGGGAAAAAGGATCATGAATCTCAGCAGAAAGCTTGCAGAAGCCGGATCCAACAAGGACTTCCGCAGAATAGTCACCGATGAGTATGAAAAATACGGTGCCGGGATCTACGGACTTTACAGAGCGTTCCGCGTATCCGCAGGTGCTGACGGCTCGGCGGAGATCGTCCCGATCGCGGAGACGGTCGATGTCACTTTTGACGATCTTATCGGGTATGAGAGCCAGAAAGAGACTCTCAGGGCGAATACCGAAGCATTTGTCAACGGGGAGCAGGCGAACAATGTGCTGCTCTACGGCGACAGCGGCACGGGAAAATCCACAAGCATACACGCGCTGATGCACGACTATTTTGACCGCGGGCTCAGGCTCGTGGAGATCGGCAAACAGACCCGGGCTCTGCTGCCACAGGTCCTGTCGGAAGTCAAAAAGCGCAACTATCATTTCATCATTTTTCTTGACGACCTGTCATTCGAGGAAAACGAGAGTGACTACAAGGAACTCAAGGCGATGCTCGAAGGCGCGCTCGAATCTCGTGAAGACCGCGTGCTGATCTACGCGACATCCAACAGACGGCATCTGATCCGTGAAACATGGGGCGACAGGAGCGACATGGAATACAATGAAGACATCCACCGGTCGGACACCATGGAAGAGAAGCTCTCGCTTGCGAGCAGATTCGGTGTGACGATCTACTATTCCAAGCCGGATCCGAAAGAGTATATGAACATCGTAAGATCTCTGGCAGAGAGAAGAGGGCTGCAGACTACAGGAAAGGATCTTGAAGACGAAGCCCGCAAATGGGAACTCCGCCACGGAGGCATGTCCGGAAGGACGGCAAGCCAGTTCATTACATGGCTTCAGGGACAGGAAATACAGAGATAATAACAGTTCCGGAAGGCGGAAGCACGGTGCGTCCGTATCCGGACGCTGAACAGGAAGGAAGATACAATGGGAAAAGGGTTATCACTTGACAGAGTATATCAGGCATCTTTCGCGCTTAAAGATGTTGCGAGAGAGACTGACCTGATCTATTCGCCGCATTTCAGCAACGGCAATGAGGTGTTTCTGAAGACAGAAAACCTGCAGGTAACGGGAAGTTTCAAGCTGAGAGGCGCTTATTTCAAGATCAGCCGCCTCAGTGATGAAGAGAAGCAGGCAGGCATCATAGCATGCAGCGCGGGCAACCACGCGCAGGGCGTAGCGCTTGCTTCGACCCGCAGAGGCGCAAAAAGCATTATCTGCATGCCTGACGGCGCGCCGATCAGCAAGGTGGAGGCTACGAAGGCTCTTGGTGCTGAGGTATGCCTTGTGAAAGGCACTTATGACGATGCTTATACTTACGCGTGCAAACTGCGCGAAGAGACCGGAGCGACATTCATTCATCCGTTCGATGATCCGGATGTCATCGCGGGACAGGGGACGATCGGTCTTGAGATCCTCGACCAGCTTCCGGATGTCGACGCTATCGTAGTACCGGTTGGCGGCGGCGGACTTATTTCCGGAGTGGCATATGCAGTCAAGAAACTCAAACCTAATGTTAAGATATACGGTGTCCAGGCAAAAGAAGCTGCCAGCATGGCGGACAGCCTGAAGTATGACGAGCAGGTCACACTCAGTACAGTCAGCACTTTTGCGGACGGTATTGCAGTCAAGCATCCGGGTGATCTGACATTCTCGCTGATCAAGAAATATGTTGATGAGGTAGTCACCGTCACAGAGGACGAGATCGCGGCTGCTATACTCGCTCTGATCGAGAAGCAGAAACTTATCGCAGAGGGCGCGGGAGCTGTTTCGGTAGCGGCTATGATGTTCGGCAAGATCCCGGTCGAGGGCAAGAAGGTAGTCTGCCTGGTATCCGGAGGAAACATCGATGTGAACATCCTCTCGAGAGTGATCACCAGAGGACTGGTCACAAGCGGACGCAATGCCACACTGCAGGTCGCACTTGAGGACAAGCCGGGTCAGCTGGTAGATGTAGCTACGATCATAGCAGGCTGCGGCGCCAATGTGACCGGAGTGCATTATGGCCATTCGGATCCGAATACAGCAGTAACGAGCTGCGTGCTTACTCTCGAGATCGAGACAAGAGACTTCGAGCAGCTGGAAGAAGTGCGTCAGACACTCAGAGACAAGGGTTTCAAACTCATCTAATGGAGGAATAGATAAATGGATTATAACTTCAAGGTAACAAGAACAACTTCACCTAAAGCAAAGCCTGATCAGACCGCTCTTGGCTTCGGCAAATACTACACGGACCATATGTTCATGATGGAGTATGATGAAGGACAGGGCTGGCATGACGGACGCATCGTTCCTTACGGACCGCTTTCTATCGATCCGGCTGCGGCTACTCTGCACTATGCACAGATGTCGTTCGAGGGGATGAAGGCATACAGAAATCCTGAAGGAGGCATCAACCTCTTCCGTCCTGATATGAACGCAAAACGCCTTCAGAACAGTAACGACCGTCTCTGCATTCCGCGCATCGATGTCGATCTGTATATTGCGGCTGTCAAGGCTGTCGTCAACGAGGACAGAGACTGGGTCCCTTCCGTACCGGGAACATCGCTCTATATCCGTCCGTTCATCATCTCACCGGAACCGAGCATGGCAGTACATCCGGCTTCAAAATACTGGTTCATCATCATTCTGACGCCTGTAGCTGCCTACTATGAAGGCAATGACAAGGAGCTTCACGGAAGCCATATCTGGGTAGAGGAAGAATTCATCCGCGCTGCTGTCGGCGGCACAGGATTCGCGAAGTGCGGCGGCAACTACTCCTGCGGTATGATCGCGGCAACAGAGGCTCAGAAGCAGGGATGCGAGGAAGTTCTCTGGCTCGATGCCAAAGAGCACCGCTATGTTGAGGAAGTCGGAACATCGAACGCGTTCTTCAGGATCGGCGATACTGTCTACACTTCATCCCTCACAGGATCCATCCTTCCGGGAGTTACGCGTGACAGTGCGATCCAGCTGATGAGAAAATGGGGCGTCAATGTTGAAGAGAAGCGTCTTGAGATCACAGATGTCCTGGCGGCTGCCAAGGATGGAAGTCTCACAGAAGCGTGGGCTACAGGAACTGCCTGCGTCGTATCTCCTATCGGACTCCTCAGATTCAGAGGAGAGGATTTCCCGATCAACGGGGAGAAGGTCGGCGAGCTGAGCCAGAAACTCTACGATACTCTTTACGGAATGCAGACCGGAACAGCGCCTGACATAATGGGTAACTGGGTAGTAGAACTGTAATCAACAGATCATAGTAAGCCTGCCGGAGCGCTGCGCTTCGTCAGGCTATTCTCTTATATATAAAAGGGCAGCTGCGGCCGGGGACAGGACCCTGCTGCCGCGCTGAAAGGGATTCTTATGGCTATAACTGAAAGAGTTGAGAAGATCAGACAGAATTATGTCAACACTAAGCCGCACATCTCGTATGAGAGGGCGTGGAGCTGGACCAAGTCGTTTCAGAGGACTGAGGGCCAGCCGCATCTCATCCGTACTGCGCAGGCGTTTTATGATACTTGCTGTGAGCTGTCAGTCAACATCTGGGAAGGTGAGCTCATCGTAGGTACGAGCGGCGAGTACAGAAAGTGCGCCATCCTGACACCGGAATTCGGCTGGCTGTGGATCAATGACGAGATCGACACTTTCCCTGAGAGGGGACAGGATCCTTATGATGTCACACCGGAGCAGACCGAGTTCATAAGGAAGAATATCTTCCCGTACTGGAAGGGCAAGTCGGTTGAGGAGGCTTTCCTTGCGAGGACTTCGGAAGCGACCAAAAAAATAGGCGTAGATACCGGATTCCTCGATACCGATTCCAAGTGGAGAAACGGAATCGGCGAGATCTCTGCTGACTATGTGGATGTGCTCCTGCCGAAAGGTTACGGAGGGATCCGCAGAGAAGCTGAGGCATATATGGCTGACCTCGATGAGACGATCCCTGAAGAGAAAGCGAAGATCGAGTTCTATAAGTCCATGATCCTGATCGCGGACGGAATGATCACACTTGGCAGACGGTATTCGGCCAAGGCGGCAGAGATGGCTGAAACCGAGGCGGATCCGAAAAGGAAGAAAGAACTCGAGGAGATCTCGGCCGTATGCGCGCGTATCCCTGAGAATCCGCCGGAATCATTCAGAGAGGCGGTCCAGTTCGTGTGGTTCGTCCAGCTCGGCGGTATCATCGCGGAGAACCCTCTGGCATGGAACCCGGGCAGATTCGATCAGTACATGTATCCGTACTACAAGGCCGATGAAGAGGCCGGCATCATAGATTATGATACCGCTCTCGAACTCGTTGAATGCCTGTGGCTCAAGTACAGTGAATGGGCATGGACGATATCCAAAAACACCGCGAGCTTCTTCGCGGGATACACTAATTTTGAGAATCTTACCATAGGCGGCAGGAAGGTCGACGGATCAGACGCGACCAACACGGTCTCGTATCTGGCGATCCAGGCGACAAGAGAGTGCATGACTCATCAGCCGACACTCAGCTGCAGGATACATCCTGACTGCCCTCCTGAATTCATGGAAGCGGTAACAGAACTCGTTTCGACGGGATGCGGTTTCCCGGCTATCCACGGTGACAGGACGGGATACCAGATGCTGTCCAACCTCGGCTATAAGCCTGAGGACGCAAGAGACTGGAACAACTGCGGCTGCGTCGTTCCTCATTCGAGGAAGACGTTCGAGTGGACTTCCGCGGCGAGCATCAGCTTTGCTGCTGCACTCGAGTTCGCTCTCAATCAGGGCCGCAGCAGACTTTCAGGTGAGCAGGTATCGCTGCCTGAAAGAGACCCCAAGACATTTGCGTCCATGGATGAGATCATCGAGGCGTGGAAGAAGCAGTTCAGATATCTTGTGCGGCATGGCGTGATCAGTCTGGTCACCGCGCAGGAGATCCACAGAGAGATCGGACACAGACCGTTCATGTCTGCCTGCAATGAGTACTGCATGAAAAACGGCAGAGATCTCGTCGACGGCGGAGCGAAATACAACATCGGCCCTGTTTTCACAGGCGTCGGGCTGTCCGTCACGGCCAACTCTCTGGCAGTGATCCAGAAGCTGGTTTTCGAGGACAAAGTGACCACTCTGGCAGAGATCATCGATGCCATCGATCATAACTGGGAAGGATACGAGCAGCTCAGAGAGCTCGCGCTTGCCTGCCCGAAGTACGGCAACGACGATGACTATGTCGACTCGATAGCGAGAGACCTCGCGGACTTCTTCTATGAAGAGGTCACGCAGTACGATGACCTGTACGGCAATCATTTTGTCACCGCGTTCATGGGCATCTCTAACTATCTGCCTACGGGCAAAGTCCTGGGCGCCACTCCAGAGGGACGCCACGCCAGAGATCCGATCAACGAGGGAGTATCTCCGTACACAGGCAGTGACACATCGACCTGCCTTGCGGCGCTCCGGAGCGCGGCCAAAATGAATCACGACATCCACAGCGGAGGCACGCTGCTCAATCTCAGGCTCAACCACGATCTGGTCGCGACCAGGAGAGGAAGAGCCAATCTGGGAGCGATGCTGCAAAGCTATTTCGCGCTCGGAGGTTTCCACGTCCAGTTCAATACTATTTCCAACGAGGTTCTTGCAGACGCGCAGAAGCATCCTGAGAAATACAGGAGCCTGCTGGTGAGAGTTGCGGGTTACAGCGCACAGTTCACCAACCTCTCCAAAGAGATGCAGGACTCCATCATGGCAAGGAACGCACATACAGAATTCTGATTCGATAATAAGCCCGGCCTCCGCGGCCGGGCGTCTTCTTAACATTATGGGCGCAAAAGGATATATAATGCAGCTCCAGCCTTTCTCGGTCAATGACGGAGAAGGTATCAGGACGAATATTTTCATGGCAGGCTGTCCGCTCAGGTGCAGATGGTGCTCCAATCCGGAAGGGTTCACTCAGAAAGAAGTGATCGGCTGGTACAGGAGAAGATGTATAGGATGCGGCGCTTGTGCTGCAGTATGCCCGGAAGGGATAGGCATAGAAATGGATCCGGACCGCAGCAGATGTACCGCGTGCGGAGCATGCGTGAAAGCGTGTCCGGAGAAGGCCAGGGTAAGAATGGTCACGCTGATGGATGCTGACGATGTGATCCGTGAGATCCACAGGCACCGTCTTTTCTATTCGTACAGCGGAGGCGGCGTGACATTCTCAGGAGGAGAAGCGACATCTCAGCCTGAGATGCTGGATTACCTGTCTCGTGAGCTTTACGATATGGGCTACAGCCTCGCGATCGAGAGCTGCGGGTATTTTGATTTTGAGCCAGTACGTTCTTCCCTTGAGCGGATGGATCTCATTTTCATGGACCTCAAGCATATGGATACCGGGGCTCACATGGAGTATACCGGTGTCAGCAATGAGAAGATCCTGGAGAATATCCGGAACCTGGGCACTCTCAGGCGGCCGGATGCATCGGGAGAGCCGGACCGGGATGAAGGCCCTGAGATCGTGATACGCATCCCTGTGATCGGGGGAGTCAACAACAGCGAGGAGAACATAAGGGCATCCGCGGCTTATGTGCACAGCGTCCTGCCCGGAGCGAAGATGGAGCTCCTCCCTTATCACCGTCTTGGAGCGATAAAGTATGAAGCTCTCGGAATGCCTTTTGATCAGGAAGGATTCTATACTCCGGACGCGGCAGAGATGGAACGGCTGAGATCAATAGTCAGGGAGCAGGGCGTCGGGACGGCTGATTACAGATAACAGGCGGAGGATACGGAAATGTCAGCCTGCGGGAGAGCATATGCTGTGCGTTTGCTGCTCTGCAGGCTGTTTTATTGACGGAAACAGATATTAACTGATAAAATAACATCAAATAGGCCTTGTTTCAGAAATGGGGCTGTTTCAGAGGCGAGAGGTGAGATTTTGCGAATTCCGTACTATGAAACATCTTTGAAGAAGAAGATCAAAGCTGACAGGCAGGACCGCCGGGAGCGTATCGAGCGTGATTTGCTGAAGTACGGCGGAGAGATCCTGGAATCTGCTGAGATGAAGGATTCTTTTGGCCAGACGCATCATCTGTGGTCGACTGTCGGAGAGCATACTGTACGCGTAACTGTGACAAGTGTGCTGATTTGCTATGCGCTCCGCAAGCTTAACATCCCGACCAACATCCCCGCTGTCGTCGTCGGCTCACTCTGCCACGATCTGGGCATCATGGGAAGGGATGAGAAGTTCAGCAATAAGAAGGAGATGAGCAGAGAACATCCCCGTGAGTCCGTCAATGTCGCAAGAACTCTGGTGCCTGAGCTTTCCGACACATCGGAAGAGATCATAGAGAGACATATGTGGCCTGCGGGCGGCAGCAAAGCGCCCGGCTCAAAAGAAAGCCTGATCGTCTCAGTTGCGGACAAATACACTGCCGTCAAGGACATCTTCAAAGGCAGTGACGTCAAAGGGACAGGCGTGCGGAACACCGCCCAGCGCCAGCGTGAATTTGTTGAGAACAGGGTGCAGGAGCAGATAGAGAAAGCATCCGAATTCATTAACGAGATCACAGAATAGAATAGAAGCTGAAAATGTCAGCGGACTGAAGAAAAACTCCTTTTGCCGGGATCCGGCGAAAGGAGTCTTATTATGCAGAGCATATGTATTATGGGAACAGGCGCAGTCCGGTTATCTTCGTGCGCAGTCCTATTCTGTAAATCTCTTCTGGAAGTTGCCTGCTACTCTCGCGTTGTCGGTGATGATCATAAAAGCGTCCGGATCTATGCGGGCGATGATCTCGCGGAGGTGGATCTCTTCATACTTGGAGATGACTGTAACGATGACATGGGAATCTTCTCTTGTGTATGCCCCGATGCCTTCCCAGGTAGTGGCTCCGCGGTTCAGCTCATTCAATATGGCATTCGCGAGGCCTTCTTTCTTCGTGAAGATCATGCATTCTATCTTGATGTTCTGTGTGTGGACTCTGTCGATAAAGATGCCTGTTACAACTGCGAATATGATCGAGTAGAGGACGGTAGGTATGTCATACATGAACAGGCAGATCGTGTATATGCATAAACTGATGACGATACCGATAGCACCGACCTTGAAGTCCGGGTGAGTTTTGGCGAGACACACTCCGATCAGATCCTGGCCGCCCTGCGAGCTGCCTGCTCTGAGAACAAGCCCCGCGCCGTAGCCTGAACCGAGACCTCCGACGAAAGAGGCGAGGATACGGTCCTCAACAATAGGAGTCTTCGGGACCGGTATGATCGAGAGAAATGCGGAAGCCATCGCGATCGATATGAGCGTAGTGACGCAGAACTTACGTCCCATTACCCTGTACGCCATGATGAAGAACGGGACATTGATCAGAAAATAAATGATGCCCATGTAATCAACAGCACCGATCTGAGGGAAATGGAGTACATCCAGCAGCAGGGTCCTGATAAGCTGGGCTATTCCGGTAAAGCCTCCGCTGTACAGATGGATCGGATTGATCATGAGGTTGACGCCTGCGGCATATGTGAGATTGCCGAGCACGGTGATTCCCGCTCGGTATAGAGTTTTTCTGTTCAGTTCCATGTGTAGTTTCTGCAATTTATGAAGACAATAAGTTGTGTTACGATGCAATGATATCACTTTCCGCGGGAAAAAACAGTATTACGCAGTCGTGACTTTGTAGACGCCGAGCAGTATGAGAGCCATTCCGGCAAGCTGGACTGCGGAGAATGGTTCGTGAAGGAAGAGCACACCGGCAGCGACTGATATTACCGGGATAATATTCTCGAAAACAGTTATTCTGGCCAGCTCCAGATATGTGACAGAGTAATTCTGAAGCAGGAAAGCGACTACTGATGACAATACCGAGAGGTACAGGATAGGCAGCATTAAGTGCCAGTCAGTGAATCCGCTCCTGAGGAGAGGAATGAAATCCCCCTTATACTGCACTGCTGCCTGGACTGTAAAGTATACGCAGCCGAGAAGCATCATGATAAAAGTCCGCTCGAACGGTGTGAATACATTCGCTGTAGACCTGCTGAGAATGTAGAATACAGCAGCGGATAATACTGCTGTCAGCAGGAAGAGCACACCCTTCAGCTGGATATTGCCTGAACTTGTCTGGGTCGCAGAGATCACGAAGGCCCCGATGACGGAACAGATGATCCATCCGAAAGTGCTGAGAGGCATTTTTTCTTTCAGGAAAATCGCAGAAAGGACTGCGGTAGCGACCGGGATCGTCGCGATCATGATGCCTGAAAATGAAGAACTGGTATACTGTATGCCGCTGGTCTCACTGATAAAATAGATGACCGGCTGACACAGGCCCATCAGAAGGAACCTGCCAACAGGCTTTCCTTTCAGGTCTATCGTGAATATCCGGAATGCCAGGAGGAGGAACATCACAAACATGGCTGTCATGAACCGTATGGCCAGCATGACAGCTGCAGGGGCGTGTTCGAGCGCGATCCTGGAAAACATAAAACTGAATCCGTAGATCACGCACGTACCGAGTGCCGCCAGTGTAGCTGATCTAGTCCTGTCCTTCTGTCCGTCCATTTTTTGCCGCCAGTGCCCTTCGTCTGTAATTCTCCCGCTGAGTCCCATGTATGCGGGCGCAGAGCGCTCCGCAGGGAAAATATAATAATAAGACTCAGTTGGTTGTAACATTTTCAGGGATGTAAATCAAGAAATATGGTAAAATCAGAGTAATTAAACGGAAAAAAGGAGGGCCGTAAGAATGAGTACTTTGTCTGTAAACAATATCCGATACCTCGTTTCCTGCGATGGCGAAGATAATGTATATGAAAATGTGAATCTGTATTGCGAAGATGGCCTGATCTCATATATAGGACCGGAAGTGCACGACGCGGATACCGTAATCGACGGAAAAGGCATGCTGTGCTATCCGGGGCTTGTCAACGCGCATCATCACCTGTATCAGGTGTTTTCGCGCAATCTGGAAAAAGTCCAGAACATGGAGCTCTTCGACTGGCTCAAGACTCTGTATGAGATCTGGAAGAACCTGAACGCAGATACCGTCTTCCTGTCTTCGCTGACAGGTATGGGTGAACTGATGAAGAACGGCTGCACGACAGTATTCGACCATCACTATGTTTTCCCGAAGGGAGCAGGAGACCTTATCGGGGCAAAGGCTGCGGCAGCGGATGCTCTTGGGGTCAGGATGCATTTTTCCAGAGGATCGATGGACCTGTCCGTCAAGGACGGCGGTCTTCCGCCTGACAGCGTCGTTCAGACGGTTGATGAAATCATGAAAGATAGTGTCGATCTGGTCGACAAGTATCACGACAGGTCGTTCAAGTCAATGAGGCGGATCGCTCTGGCACCGTGCTCACCATTCTCTGTATCGGAAGACCTGCTGCGCGAGAGCGCGATCCTCGCGCGCGAGAAAGGCGTCCGCCTGCACACACATCTCTGCGAGACCAAGGATGAAGAGAACTATATGCTTGAGCGTGAAGGCGTCAGACCGCTTGCATACATGGAGAGACTTGGATGGGTCGGTGACGATGTGTGGTATGCGCACGGAATACATTTCAATGATGAGGAGCTTAAACTCCTGGCAGAGACTGGTACCGGTGTGTGCCACTGCCCGATATCCAATATGAAACTGTCTTCCGGCATAGCGAGAATACCTGAGATGCTTGAAATGGGTATCCCGGTCGGCCTGGGTGTCGACGGATCCGCTTCCAATGACGGGTCAGATATGCTCGAGGAACTCCGCGTCGGATTCCTTCTGCACCGTCTGAATTCGAGCCGTGAAGCGCCGACAGGCTATGATCTTCTCAAAATGGCAACGATGGGTTCCGCAAGACTGCTCGGAAGAGACTCGTAGATCTGGTCAGTCGAGACAGGTAAATGCGCGGACTTCTTCCTGATAGACTCTGACCGGCTGGAACTGGTAGGAGCGTGTTATGATCCAAAGTCAGTTCTCGGCACAGTAGGTGTAAGAGGAGCTGCTGATTATACTGTTGTCAACGGCAAGGTCACCGTCGAGAACGGCAGGATAACCGGTATTGATGAAGAGAAGATCGTTGCTGATTCGAAAAAAGAATTAAAGAGATTTCTCGGAGAGTGATCACTGACGCATGATATCTGAAAGAGGTCCTGTGAAGCGGACTCTGGCAGGAGATCTGATGATGCTGGCAGCCACCATGATTTTCGGTGCCATGACCATATTCTCCAAACAGATCCTGGCAGAGCTCGAAGTGTTCAATATGGTGGCGCTTAGATTCCTGATCGCTTTTGCGGTCTGCTTTGCTGTGTTCCACAGGAGATACCGGGCGGCTGCGCGCGAGACGGCAGTGCACGCGCTGGTGCTTGGAACATTCCTCTTTGCCGCGTATCTGTGCATGACACTTGGGTGCAAGTATACAACAGCGTCGAATGCCGGCTTCATGATGAGCCTCGTGGCTTTTTTCACCCCGCTCATAGTCTGGGTGCAGGAGAAGACTCCGCCGACCCGCAGGTATACTGCGAGTATTATCATCACTCTGATTGGAGTAGGGATGATGTGTCTGTCGGGCAGGATGACACTTAACAAAGGCGACATCATATGCATCTTCAGCGCTTTCTTCTATTCATTCCAGATGCTGTACACAGAGAGGTACGCGCGGCAGCATGACCCTATAGTGCTCGGCACATTCCAGCTGATATTCGTATCTGTATACGGATTCATTTTCTCAGCCGTCCTCGAACACGGGTTCAGGCTGCCTGTCAGCGCGGCGGGATGGGGGCAGCTTCTGTATCTGGCGCTTGGATGCGGAGCTCTCGGCTTCATTCTCCAGACGGCGGCGGAAAAATACAGTTCCGCGGCGCATTCGACGATCATATACGCGTCGCAGCCTGTTTTCGTAGCGGTCTTTTCTTATCTCATGCTAAGTGAGCCGATCACGCCGAGGCAGATCGCCGGTATCGTTATAGTATTCATAGGTGTGCTGATTACAGTGAATCCCGCTGAACAGGACTGACAGGTGATGACATTGGACATAAGAAACGCGTGTATTGATGACCTGAGCCGAATAATGGAGATCTACCGTTACGCCAGAGAATACATGGCGCAGCAGGGGAATCCGAATCAGTGGGGCCCTACAGGCTGGCCTCCGGAAGGACTGATACGTGAAGACATCCGGCTGGGACACAGCTATGTATGTGAAGAAGACGGAAAGATCATCGGGGTATTCTTCTTTGATCAGGGAGAAGATACAGAGCCGACATACAGAGAGATCGTGGACGGATCATGGATCGGGGATGATAAGTACGGAGTGGTGCACCGCATCGCGAGCGATGGTTCTGTCAGAGGGACAGGGACGTACTGTATCAACTGGGCATACAGGCAGTGCGGACATCTCAGGGCCGACACACATCCTGACAACGTACCGATGCAGAGACTGCTGTCAAAACTCGGTTTCGTGAAATGCGGGATAATATATGTCGAGGAAGATGACTATCCCAGATACGCATATGAAAAACTGCCTTCTCATATGAAATAACGGCTGACGAATTTAGTTAATGTATTGACAAACGGCATGAAAATGTGTGATATTATAGGCGGTTAAATAAGGGAGTAGCTTGCGCGTCAAAGCGTAACATATTCCGTCAGTACGGGACAGCAGCCCCGGAATATGTTCGAAGTAGCGAGACTATTACCGCTTGTTTTGCGGTGAAAGTCTCTTTTTTCATAATAGGGTTATTATAAGAAAGGGATAGGGTATTAAATGGAAACAAGTAACATAATATCGCTCTTCGGAGGCGTGGCGATGTTCCTGTTCGGAATGTCTGTCATGGGCGACTCTCTCAAGAAGGTCGCAGGGAGCAAGATGGAGGCCATCCTGTACAGGCTGGCTGGAAACCCGATCAAGGGAATACTCCTCGGTACCGGAGTGACTGCGGTGATACAGTCATCGTCGGCAACATCCGTAATGGTAGTAGGTTTTGTAAACTCCGGAATGATGCAGGTCAGGCAGGCCATCGGGATCGTGCTCGGCGCCATCCTGGGTACAAGTATCACCGGATGGATCCTGTGTCTCAACAGCCTTGGCGGATCCGGGTCGGAAGTCGCGGCAGCGTTCAGTACTGAGGTCCTGACAGGAGTGGTCGCTCTGATAGGAATCCTGCTCTGGATGTTCGCCAAGAAGAGCACACATAAGAATATCGGAGGCATCATGCTGGGATTCGCTGTCCTCATGTACGGCATGAGTATGATGTCCGGCGCTATCGTTCCGCTCAGGGAAGATCCGAAGTTCATCGACATGATGATGAGCTTCTCCAATCCGATCCTCGGAGTTCTGATCGGTGTACTCATAACAGCGGTCATTCAGAGCGCGAGTGCTGCGGTAGGTATCCTCCAGGCTCTCGCAATGACAGGAGCTGTTGAATTCGATATGGCATTTCCTATTCTCATGGGAATTGGAATAGGTGCTTCTGTTCCGGTCATGCTGAGCGCTCTCGGCGCGAGCACCAACGGCAAGCGGACTGCGTTCGTCTATCTGATCATCGACGTTCTGGGCGCAATTCTCTGCGGCGGCATATTCTACGCGCTCAATGCGGCTATAGGATTCAGCTTCATGACCAGACAGATGACCATCGTTAATATCGCTCTGACGAACACGTTATACAGGCTGGCAGTTGTAATCCTTCTGGCGCCTTTTATCGGAATCCTTGAGAAGATCGTGTGCGGGCTCTTCCCTGAAGGCGAAGAAGCAGCTGCTGAAAGGGCGGATATGGACAGGCTCGAGCCGAGATTCCTTGACCACCCGACACTTGCTCTGAATCAGAGCAAGACTGTGATAGACTCGATGGCAGCCAAAGCAGTGGAGAGTGTATCAAGTGCTGTTGCGGTAAGAAGAGAATACAGCAAGGATATGCTCAAGAAAGTCTTTGATCTCGAGGGTGTACTTGACCGGTATGAAGACAAGCTGGGACAATACCTGTTCAAGATAACGTTAGGAGATCTGGATATAGACCAGACAGCTGAAGTCAGTAAATATCTGAGATCGCTGTCAGACTTCGAGCGGATTTCCGACCACGCGAGGAATGTCGGTGAAGCAGTAGAAGAGATCAACGAGAAGAAGATCGTGTTCACAGAGGCGGCCAGGAGAGAACTCGATATTCTTGAAGACGCCATAAATGAGATCATGAGGATGACTTATGAGGCATTTGTCACTACAGATTCTGAACTGGCTCTCAGGATCGATCCGCTTGAAGAAGTGATCGACGATATCTGTGATGAGATGAAGACTCATCATATCGAAAGAGTCAGCAGGCAGGAGTGCACACTTGAAAATGGTTTTGTTTTCAATGATCTTCTTACTGATTATGAGCGAATCTCAGATCACTGCAGCAATCTGGCCGTGGATATACTGGAATCGATAACAGGAACTATGTGGAAGCATGAATTCCACAGCATGCCTGAATTCAGAGAAAACGAGCTCTTCAGAAGGTATTTCGAAGAGTTTGAGCAGAAATACGCTATATAGCGGCAAAACAGGATGGTCGGAGTTTGAATAAGAACAGAAAAGGCGCGTTGCTTATAATACTTGCAGGAACCTGCTGGGGCGTGATCAGCATTTTTATCAACTATCTTGATGCTGCGGGCCTCGGCACTATGCAGATCGCTTTTCTGCGCCAGCTGTTTTCGACTCTGGTATTCACGTTGTTCATTTTCTGTACGGACCGTTCAAAATTCCGGATACAGCCCGGAGATCTCGCTCTGCTTGTGCTGATAGGCCTGATCAATGGTGTAATGTTTAACTTTCTGTATTTCTACACCATCGTCAACAGCCGGGCGTCTATTGCGGTAGTGCTGCTCTATACTTCGCCTGTGTTCGTCATGATCCTCGCGAGATTACTGTTCGGTGAAAAGATCACACTGCCAAAACATGCCGCGCTGATACTGACTGTTGCCGGCTGCGTCCTTGTTACAGGTGTGCTCGGAGAGGGCTATACTCCTCCGGGGATCGCTATACTTACAGGGGTACTGACAGGTTTGTCATACGCGCTGAACAATATCCTGACAAGCGCCGCGGTCAAAAGGAACGATCCGCTGACGGTCACCCTGTATACGCTGCTGTTCAGCTTCGTGTTCCTGATTCCGTTCAGCAGCGGCAGAGAGCTGCTGGCGCTGTGCAGGGCCACACCGATGGTGCTGCCGGTCGCGTTCCTGATGTGTCTGGTGACGGGAGCACTGGCGCAGTACTTCTTCTCTGTCGGCCTGAAACTGATCGAGAGCGGAAAAGCGGCTATCTACGGAGCGACGGAGCCGATCGTAGGGACCCTGGTCGGCATACTGATCTTCCGCGAAGAGTCAAATCTGATGAAGATCATTGGTATAGTAATGGTCGTGACCGCGATCCTGCTCATAGGGATGGACAGTTCCGGCCGCGAAACAGAATGATATTGCTGCTTTGATTAACAAAAAAACAGATTTCGTTGTTTTCGGAAGCCGGTATGGATATAATCAGAAGCAAGAATTGCGGAAAAAGGAGGACAATATGAAAAAATTCATTTCAATTATGATAATAACTGTTATGATCTTTTCCACGCTTGCTCTTACAGCTTGCAGCGGTGGCTCTGAAGATCTTTCTGACAGCAAATATGTCGGAACATGGAAGTGCACCGCGTTGGAACTTAAGGATGAATCTCAGGCGCTCGATCACGATTACATTCTGGTACTGAACGGAGACGGAACAGGCCAGTTGAGCGGAGACGACGGAATGAATGACATTACATGGGAACTCACAAAAGACGGCTTCAGGACTAAGGGCGATGCTAAGATGAAATTCAAGGACGACGGAGATAAAATCAAAACGACGATTCTGGGAGCATCGCTTGTTTTCGAAAAGCAATAGATGAGATTTTAACAGGATATCACAATAAAAGCCAGAGAGATTCTCTGGCTTTTATTCTGCGCCTTCCTGAGTGCAGTGTGTTATACTTTCGGAGGGAGCAGACAGCAGAGACGAGTCTCCCGGATACTACAACAGAAAACCAAGAGGAAACAGAAAATGAGCACTTTTTTCATTGCTTTACTCGTTGCCATGGCTGTCAGTGCCATAGGCTTCAAAAAATACGTCTGGTTCATATCCATAGGCTATGGGTTTGCGATATGCGCCTTAGGGATCACTTATATCGCACTGTTTCACGGATCCATGGATACCGGCATGATCACCGCGTGCATCCTGTTCATGCTTTACGGCATAAGACTGGGCGGTTACCTCACATACAGAGAGCTCAGGAGCAGCGCGTACAATAATAAGATGAAGACGGAGATCAAAGACGGCAAGGGAATGCCGGTAACTGCAAAGTGCGCGATCTGGATCACAGCAGCTCTGCTGTACGTATGCGAGACGTCTCCTGTGATGTTCAGGATCGTAAACGGCGCGGCAAGCGACGTATGGGTGACAGCCGGCATCATGCTGATGGTCTGCGGACTCTGTATAGAAACGAAAGCAGATATGCAGAAGAGTGCGGCAAAGAAGCAAAGACCCGGCCGCTTTGTCGACACCGGCCTGTACAGAATAGTAAGATGCCCTAACTACTTCGGAGAGATGACGTTCTGGACCGGCGTGTTTGTGACCGGTATCTCATCTAATACCGGTGCGGCGCAGTGGATCGCTGCCCTGCTGGGATATATCGGTATCATATATGTAATGTTCGGAGGGGCGCGGAGGCTTGAGATCCGACAGAACAAGACATACGGAGATGATCCGGAATATCAGGCATATGTGAAGAAAACACCGATCATGATACCCCTGATCCCGCTCTACAGTGTCGAGAAATACAAATGGCTTGTCGCGTGACCTCCCGTTGCGCAGCGGTATGTCAGGACAGCTCATCAGGAAAATAGCCTCGTCCCTGAAGGGACGGGGTATTCTTTTTTTACAGCCCTAATATCTTTTCTGAACCGTCCAGACAACATTTGTTTGTGGTTGACTTACAATAAACAGTGGAGTAAATTTGTTAATAAACACAATTAATTGGTCATATCGACCTGAACTAATCAATTCTTTTATTGCCATATTCGATTCTTAAGAGGGAAAGGGGGCATTATTTATGCGGGCAGCAACAGATATCGGTGGTACTTTTACTGATCTGGTCGCTATTGATGATCAGGGGAATCTCGTACTCGAGAAGGCACACACGACACCACCGAATTTTGAGCAGGGCGTGATGGAAGTCATGGAGAAGAGCGGGATCGATCAGAAGTCGATCACTGAGTTTTTTCATGGCACAACTACGATCATCAACGCACTTACAGAACGCAAAGGCGCCAAAACGGGTCTTATAACAACTAAAGGTTTCAGGGATATTCTGGAACTGGCAAGAGGCAACCGGCCTGATCTGTTCAACATGGTATTCGAGAAGCCGGAGCCGTTTGTTCCGCGCTATCTCAGAAGAGAGGTCGAGGAGCGTGTTGCGTATAACGGAGAGGTCGTCATTCCTTTGAACAAGGAAGACATCAGAGCCGCAGTCGACTGTTTTAAGAAGGAAGGCGTCGAGGCGGTCGCTGTGTGCTATATCAATTCATACGCAAACGAGTCCCATGAGAGGGAGACTGCGGCAATCGTCAAAGAGCTGTGGCCGGAGATATATGTCAGCCCGTCGGTGGATATCACACGTGAGTGGCGTGAGTATGAGCGAACATCGACAGCTGTTCTGAATGCGTACGTAATGCCGGCAGCTTCTTCGTATATAGACCGCCTTGACAGCAGGCTTTCGGACGCCGGTGTTGAAGGCAGCAGGTATATTATGCAGAGCAACGGCGGTACGACCACTTTCGACCAGTCAAAGATCACCCCGGTCAACGTCGTAGAGTCAGGCCCGGTGGCGGGAGTCTTCGGTGCGTCGATACTCGGCAAGCTCATCGGTGAGAAGAATATCATCGCTTTTGATGTCGGCGGGACTACGGCAAAATGTTCGCTGATCGACGATGGCGAGGTCAAAGTCACGACCTCATACTTTATAGAAAAGAACGAGCGTAACGCGGGCTATCCAATAATGGCTCCTGTAGTGGATATCGTTGAGATCGGTAACGGCGGCGGTTCCATCGCGTGGATGGACGAAGCAGGATCACTCAAAGTAGGTCCTAAGAGCGCAGGCGCGCTGCCTGGTCCGGTTGCATACGGCAAGGGCGGCACAGAGCCTACGACGACAGACGCTAATCTGATAGCAGGGCGGCTTTCGGCGAAGAATTTCGATATGGATGTCGACCTTGACGCAGTCCGTGAAGCACTCGCAGGGAAGATAGGCACACATTTTGGACAGGATGCAGAGGAGGCTGCTGAAAGCATCATCAGAGTCGCGGATTCCAACATGAACAACGCCCTCAAGCTGATCTCGGTACGTCGAGGTTATGACCCTAGAGATTTTGCGATGGTCGCTTTCGGCGGAGGCGGTCCTATCCACGGACCGAGCCTTGCAAGAGAACTCAATATCGGCAAGGTCATCGTTCCTGTGGCCGCTTCTGTCTTCTCTGCGTGGGGCATGCTGATGACAGATATCCGCCACGATTTTATCCGCACCAGGATCATGTCGCTGAACGAAGCGCCTGTCGAGGAGCTGAACGCTCTGTGGGCGTCAATGGAGAAGGAAGCAGGCGAGGTTTTCGCGGCTGAAGGAGTGTCCGAAGAGCAGGCAGCTTTCTCATACATCATCGACATGAGATACATGGGACAGGAGCATACAGTTCAGGTCTACGCGCCTGCGGTCCCATGGAAAGAAGCAGACAAAAAAGAGATTATGGAGCGATTCCATGCGACTCATGAACATTTCTACACATTCCGTCTTGATGACACGCCGGCAGAGATCGTAAACCTGCATCTTATCGCTTTCGGCAGGATGCACAAACCATCACTCAGGGAGATCGGTCTGCACACCGGCAAGGCAGAAGAGGCTGTCAAGGAAGTACGCCAGGTTTTCTTTGCGGGAGACGGATGGATCGAGACTCCGATCTATGACAGAGACAAGCTCGGCGCCGGGTTCTCCGCTGAAGGCCCGATGGTCGTTGAGGAACCGACGACTGCGACGGTCGTATGTCCGGGGCAGAAGCTCAGTGTGGACAAGTTCGGCAATCTCATCGTAGAAATGGAGGTGCAGTAATGGATAACAGAAACATTAATCCGGTGACACTGGATATAGTCAAAGACTCACTCATTGCTGTCAGCAACGAGATATTCTATGCTTTTGCCCAGACTTCGATGAGCCCGATCATCTATGAAACACTGGACTATGCGAGCGGCATCGCTGACGCTGAAGGGCGTCTGCTGACGCAGGGCAACGGAGTTTCGGGCTTCATCGGCATGATCTCACCAATGATATGCGCTGTCGTTGACAAAGTTGGCAAGGAAAACCTGCATCCGGGCGATGTATACATCATCAACGATCCGTTTATTGGCGGCGGCACGCACAAAAACGATGTGGGTATGGTCATGCCGATTTTCTATAAGGATGAGCTGATCGCTTTTGCCGGAAATAAAGCACACTGGAGCGACATCGGGGGTATGGCACCCGGATCGTTCGCGACAGACGCTACCAATACTTTTCAGGAAGGTCTGTGTTTCTCAGGTGTCAAACTTGTGGACAGAGGTGAGCTGGTCGAGCCTGTGTGGGATCTGATGAAAAGCAACATCCGCTATCCGATGGTGTCACAGGGCGATATGTGGGGACAAATCTCCTCACTGCGTACAGGCGAGCGTCGTATATGCGAGCTGTGTGACAAGTATGGAGCTGATGTCGTCAGAGGCTCGATGGAGCGTCTGATCGAGCAGGGCGAGATGGTCGCGCGCCGCAGGATGGCAGAGTTCCCGAAAGGGACATGGGAGATGGAAGAGTACATGGACGACGACGGACATGGCAATCCGGTCCATCTGAAGGTCAAAGTAACTATTACAGATGATGAATTTGTGGCTGATTTCAGCGGCTGTGATCCTGAGGTCATCGGCTCAGTCAATACGGGCGCTACTGCGGCTTATGCCGGGGTAAAAGTCGTGTTCATGTCGATCATCGGGCCTGAGCTTGCGGTCAATGACGGTGTCTTCGCGCCGCTTCGCTGCGTGACGGAACCGGGCAGCGTTATGCAGGCCCGAAGCCCTGTGGCGACTTCCTGCTACTACGAGAGCATGATCTATGCGATCGATCTGGTATGGCGTGCGCTTGCGCCTGCTTTTCCTGAATCGCTCGGTGCCGGTCATCTTCTTTCGGTATGTACCGTGCTCATGGCAGGAAAACATCAGGATTTTGGCAATGACTATCTTATTATAGAGCCTACGGTCGGCGGCTGGGGCGCATGCATGGGACATGACGGCCAGGTAGGACAGTTCTGCGTAGGTGACGGAGAGACTTATAACGTACCTGTAGAGATGGCTGAGATCCGTTATGGCATCAGAGTCGCTGAACACAGTCTGCACTGCGACGGAGCAGGCGCAGGTGAATTCAGAGGCGGGGCAGGTGCAGTCAGATCGTATCTGTCAATGAACGACAATCAGTCTTTTACCGCTTCATTCGGACGAAATAAATGGCCGGTATGGGGAGCTGCCGGAGGCAAGGACGGTTCGATCAACTATTTTGAGTTCATCGATGCTGACGGGACCGAATCCGGACCGCAGGGTATAGTAGCTCGCCGTGTCATGAACTGCGGCGACCTCGTGCGCATGACAACAGCTACAGGCGGCGGATACGGGGATCCATTCAAGCGTCCGCCTGAAAAAGTTGCGTGGGACGTTAAGAATGAATATATCACAGCAGCACAAGCAGAGGCGGATTATGGCGTGCTGGTAGATCCGGAAACCTTCGAAGTAAAAGGGTTGACCGAAGCAAGAGCCGGATCTGAAGCCTGAATCACCTGATGAGAATGAGTCGCGTCCGGAAAACGGAAACCAGAAACATGACAGAAGGAACCCACCGATCAACAGCAACTATCAATATGGCGAATGGCAGCAGGATCGTTATCGAACTGCTGCCGGACGCCGCGCCCAATACGACAGCAAGTTTCATTTATATTGCCTCACGCGGGCTGATGGACGGACATGCCATAGAACGGGTAGTGCCGGGAGACTGGATCGATATCAGTTATACCGGATACGGAAAGGAAGAGGCGCGTTACCTGATTCCGTATGAATCAGAACTGCACCCTGAGATCGAACCACTGGATTCACATCCCGGATGTGTCTGTATGGGCGGATACAGTGAAGCAGGCCTTTCAGGCGGAGAGTTCTTTTTCCCGCTCAGAGACATACCGGAGCATCGGGGAATATACCCCGTGTTCGGACTTGTGATAGAGGGCTGGGAGGAGATACAGAGGCTCGAGCGTGTAGCAACAGTTCCGGTCACTGATTTTCCATATCCGGGAGTCGAAGTCAACAGACCGGTCGAGCCACAGATCATAGAATCGGTCAAGCTGGATCTGGGAGGCAGAACATATCCCGAACCGATCAGAATGCAGCACCAGCAGATACCGCTGACCTGGCTTGAGTGAGGCAGAGGACATACCTGCTTACTTCTGTTGAGGGCGTTCAGCCCTCTTTCTTTTACTATTGAAGACAGACAAGGATATGATGCACAGGAAGAGGAATTGTTTTCGGTCATACTCGATAAAGTCGCTTCCGCGAAGTTTTGCTGTAAAAGACCTGCGGTATTTTCGTTATTTGAGCATAAAAAGAAAAGCGTTGGAAAATGAAGATCCAACGCTTCTAATTGGTGTCCCAGGCGCGATTCGAACGCGCGACACCCGCTTTAGGAGAGCGGTGCTCTGTCCCCTGAGCTACTGAGACATAACAGCCAGAACAGATTACTGTCGGTGCTCACGTATGATAACATACTTCTCCGCCGATATCAAGGCGGTTGAAAAAAAGATTGTTGCCGCGGGAGTAATGTCATGTGTTATTGATATATCCGCACAAGAGGAGTAAAATTTACATACTGATAAATGTTAATCAAAGATGAGCTGTGATACGGTGCCTGTTTGCAGAAGGTACTGTTCCCGCAGCACATATGCAATGTAAGGAGCAGCATTATGTATAAGGAAACTTTGAGACAGGTCTGGGCTGAGATCGACATGTCGGCATTCGACCATAACGTAAAAGAGATCAAGCGTCAGATGCAGTGCCCTAAGATGATAGGAGTCATCAAGGCGAACGGATACGGACACGGCGCTACTGAGTGTGCCAAAGTCCTCAAGTACAATGGCGTAGATAATTATGCGGTAGCGACCCTTGAGGAGGCTGTCAACCTCCGCGAGGACGGTATCGAAGGAAACATCGTAGTTCTCGGTCTGACACCGAAAGAATGCGTAGACACTGTGATCGAGTATGACCTGATCCCTGGAGTGATGCACTATGACTATGTCAAAGCTCTGAGTGACGAGGTCATGGCTGAGGGAGCTGAGCCTGCAAGAGTTCTCTTCGGTCTCGACACCGGTATGGGCAGGATCGGCTTCAGAGTTTTCACTGATGAAGAACGTGACTAGGCGGTAGAACAGTACATGAAGTTCTCTGAGCTGCCGGGCATCCAGATCGCCGGTGTTATCACACACTTCTCGACTGCTGACGAAGAGCAGAGAGAATACACAGGAATGCAGATCGCTAACTACAAGGCATTTATGGAGAAGCTGAACGCGGCAGGATTCAACCCTAAGAAGATCTGCGCGAACTCAGCGTCAATAATGGTCTATCCGGAGATCCACTTCGATGCATGCCGTCCGGGCATCATCCTGTACGGACTCGCTCCATCCGGATACCTCAAGGGCAAGGTTCTTGACCTCAAGCCTGTCATGACAGTCAAGGCTGAGATCGTCAACCTCAAGACAGTGCCGGCGGGAACTTCGGTCAGCTACGGACGCAAATTCACATCAGACAGAGAAAGCAAGATCGCAACGATCGGTCTCGGTTATGCTGATGGCTATTCAAGACTCAACAGCGGCAAGATCAGCGTTCTCGTCGGAGGCATCAAATGCCCTGTCGTCGGAAACATCTGCATGGATCAGTGCATGATAGATGTCACTGAAGTACCTGATGTCAAGCTTGGAGATGAAGTCGTAATTCTGGGCAAACAGGGAGACCAGGAGATAAGCGCGGATGATCTCGCAGCCATCAACGGCACAATCAACTACGAGATCACATGCTGCTTCGACCTCAGGATCCCTAAAGTATATGTCAACTATCCAGAGGGAATGTGCAAATAACAGATGGACACAATTACACTACTAGATGGTACCTTACTGATCGGCATCCAGCACGCGCTGAATGCCGATTGGCTTACTCCGATAATGAAGGCGATCACTTACTGCGGTGAAGGCGGCTATCTGTGGATCGCTGCCTGTATCGCTATGCTTTTATTCAAAAAAACCCGCAGACTCGGCATCATCTGTTCGCTTTCACTTATGATTACGTATATATGCTGCAACCTGGTAATAAAACCGAGTGTGGACAGGATAAGACCGTGGGTGACTTTTGAGGAGGTCACTGCGTTCCTGCCGCCTCCGGGAGACGCGTCATTCCCGAGCGGACACTCGGCCAATTCCATGGGTCCTGCGTGGGCTATGTTCCTTGCGACATGCCCTGTACGGATAGGATCCCGGAAGACATACGGGGAAACGCCCTGCCTCGGCTGGAAGGGCTCGGGTGCTGATCCGCGCCTGATGCACAGAATAAGCATCGCTGCTGTGGTTCTGTCCGTGCTGATTGGTTTTTCCCGGCTCTATCTGGGGATGCACTATCCGACAGATGTTCTGTGCGGTCTGCTCCTGGGCATGCTGTGCGCGGCAATCGTTCACACTGTCATCAAAAAAACAGAAGCCAGACGTGGTATTATCGGCGCATAAGTTTTAAATTGGGATAAAAGGTGATCAAGAAACAATGAAGAGAATTATTTCGCTGATATTGATAACAGTGATCCTGTCCGCTGTGACGCTGACCGCCTGCGGCAGTCATGACTCTGCGGTCGGATTCTGGATAATACAGAAAGTAACCGCTGAAGATGTGGTGATGAGCGAGGAAGACGCGAAGAGCTTCGGACTGACCGCTGTAGGCTCCCTCAAACTGCAGAAGAGCGGCATCTGCCAGCTCAATCTTCTCGGAGAAGAGTACAGCGGCACCTGGAAACGGGCAGGAGATGGTACGATCACTGTAAAAATTGACGAAGAGATGACACTTACCGGTTCAGTAGATGACGACGGGGTCATGCAGCTTACTGATCCGCAGGGGACAGAGTATATACTGTCCAAGTGATACAGACGCATGCAGATAGAATCAGCCGGCAGCTATGAACGCGGCTGATTCTTTTTCGGAAGGTAGAAACATGATCAGAATAGGAAATGACTGGGACGATCTGATTGCTGATGAGTGGGACAAGCCCTATTATCTTGAGCTAAGAGAGTTTCTCAGAGAAGAATACAGCAGCTGTACCGTTTATCCTCCTGCCGGAGACATATTCAACGCGCTGAAGAAGACGCCTTATGATGACGTCAAAGTAGTGATCCTCGGACAGGATCCTTATCACGAACCGGGTCAGGCCCAGGGTCTGTCTTTCAGCGTCCCTTACGGGATGCAGGAGCCTCCGTCGCTTATCAATATTCTGAAGGAACTGGCTGATGACCTCGGTCCGGAATATGCGGAATTCAGGAAAGCGCGTGTCAATGAAGGCCTGCTTGTTCCATGGGCAGAAAGCGGAGTGCTCCTCCTCAATACAGTACTTACGGTACGGGCTCATCAGGCGGGATCACACAGAGGCAAGGGCTGGGAGATTTTTACAGACAGAATAATCGGACTCCTGGCAGCAAGAGAAAAGCCGATGGTATTCATACTCTGGGGAGCGCATGCGGGAGCCAAGAAAAGTCTCATCATGCAGGCTGAAGGAGACCGCCGCAGACACCTGATCATCCAGGCCCCGCACCCGAGCCCGCTTTCAGCGTACCGGGGGTTCTTCGGAGGCAGATATTTCTCCAGATGCAATTTCTTTCTTGAAGACAGCGGAGAAGAGCCTGTAGACTGGCACCTGTAAGACGCATAAAGATTGAAAACCCTATGGATTTGGGTATAATATTAAACGTTGGAAACTGCCGGAACAGCCAGGAGCGAACGCCGGCATACATTTTAGAATGAGAGGTATAACTGTAATGAAACAATTCAAAAGATCACCGATAGCCATCGTATGTTATGTTTTCGCTGCGATTGTTGCAGTATATTTCGTTGCGGTCACAGTAAGCACACTGTCCACGATCCATGAGTATTATGCTCAGTATGGTATGAAAGCAGGCTTCGGTGAGACGATGGGATATCTCCTTCAGAACGGGCTTGATCCGCTTATCAAAGCAATAACGGTATTCATGGCAGGTTTCATTCTTGAAGAAGTCAGGAAACTCAATCCGGCGAACTGGATGACTGCTGAAGAACGTGCTGAAGCCAGAGAGGCAAAGCAGCTTGCGAAAGAGCAGAAGCAGGCCGCAAAAGGCGAGGCTGCGAAGATCAAGGCGGGTGTCGTAACTGCGGCAGAAGCAGCTCAGGCGAAGGCGGAAGCGTCAGTAGAGGCAAATTTTGTTGAAGATGCACAGGCTGCTGAAGAAGTAACAGAAGCAGCAGAGGCGGAGGCAGAAGAGGTCACTGAAGAAGCAGCAGAAGTAACAGAATCAGTTGAAGAAGTTGCTGAAGAGACCGGAGAAGCGGCTGAAGAAGTCCTTGAAGATTCTGCTGAGGCTGCAGAAGCAGTCGAGGAGGTAGTTGAAGAGGCCGCAGAAGAGGCTGATGAAGAAGCCGCAGAAGTAACAGAATCAGTTGAAGAAGCTGCAGTAGAGACCGAAGAAGAAGCCGCAGAAGAGCAGGAATAATCAACAGGGGACTTGAGGATGATTGAGTGGAAGGACATCGAGCTGAGCGATAAGCCGGAGATCGAGGAAAAAATCTGCGCGAGCGGCTGCCATGGAGCAGACTATGGTTTTGCCAATCTGTATATCTGGCGCAAGGCATACAGACCTAAGATCGCATTCTGCGGGAGCCGGCTGCTTGTCGGGATGCCGCAGTGGAAGGTCTACGCGTATCCAAAAGGAGACGGAGATCCGGCGCCTTCAATAGAGCTGCTGCTCAGAGAAGCGCATGAACGAGGAGAGAAACTCCGCATCAGGGGTCTGACGGACAAGACTCTGGAAGAGTTTCTCCCTCTGTACGATGACCGTTTTGAGATCGTGGAAGACCGCGATAATGCAGACTATATCTACATGACAGAGAAACTCTGCGAGCTGGCCGGACGCAAGCTGTCTTCAAAACGCAATCACATCAAGCATTTTGAGCGCAACGGTCCGTGGGAGTTCCACAGGATCACAGCGCATTCCTGTGAATGTATCAATTCATGCAGTGATACTGCGCAGACCGGCGAGTACAGATCCTCTTCGATCGCTGAAGCGAGAGCCTTCGTCGCCGAGTTCTACAAGGAAAAGGACGATCCCGGTCTTGCTGATGAAGCGACTGCTATTGAAGAGATGTTCGAGCACTATGCAGAACTGGGGTTCATCGGAGGACTGCTCTATCAGAACGGGATACCGGTAGCGTTCACGGCCGGAACAAAGCTCGATAATGAAGTGTTTGACGTGCATTTTGAAAAAGCTCTGCCGGGAGTCGAGGGCGGATACACCATGGTCAACCGTGAGTTTGCCAGAATGATCCGAGCCGAGCTGCCCGGGATAGTTGCTTTCAACCGTGAAGAAGATATGGGGATCGAGGGACTCAGGAAAGCAAAAGAGAGTTACCATCCTGATATCCTTCTGATGAAATA
Source organism: Mogibacterium sp. (assembly GCA_017431175.1). Classification (GTDB taxonomy): domain Bacteria; phylum Bacillota; class Clostridia; order Peptostreptococcales; family Anaerovoracaceae; genus Crickella. Next base: position 4,744 of record JAFRLN010000019.1, on the reverse strand, counting down.
CTTTGCCATAGAGAAATAGGACGATAACATATCATGGAAGTTCAGATCAGCAGAGTTGACGACAGGATCAAATATGAAGGCCTGAGAGATCTCTGGCACAGAGTCTTCGGCGACGAACCGGCCTGGGTCGATCTGTTCTATGAGAGGTCGGCGCGGATATCAGTTTTGACACCAGATCAGGTGATATCGAAGGTTATGTTATATGTGACGGCGATGAAGTCGTGTCTGCGCTTACTCTGTATAAGTGCGGCAGAATGTATATTCCGGCAGACGCTGATGAAGAGGGAGATCCCGGATCAGAGGCGCGGGAGAACGGCAGTGAGTTCTGCGGCCTTCCGGTATATGTGACTTATGCGGTATGTACTGATCCGGATCACAGGAGCCGCGGCCTTGCAGGGCAGCTGGTAGAATATGCCCGGAAGGAAGTAACAGATGAAATGGGCGGTATTTCGCTTGTGTCACCTGCCGAACCGTCACTGGAGGAGTTCTACAGATCATACGGATATGAGAGAGGCTTCTTCGTATCAGAGAGGAAAGCGTTCTCTGATACGCTTGACTTTGACGATGATATGTTTGACGATGATGATGACTTCGACGCTGTCGATCCCGGACTCAGTATAGTCAGTATCGGAGCATCCATGTATAATAAATACCGCGAAGTGTTCCTGGCAGAGATCCCTCATGTCTCGCTCAGCGATGAGATGATGGAGGCTGTCAGAGACAGCAGTCTTGACGGTGACGGGCTGTGCGCGGTCAACGCCGGCGACGCGGTATGCGCTCTGGCGGAATCAGAAGACGGCGGTATCATCGTCTCTGAACTGCTGATCAATCCCATGCTGGCAGATAGATCAGAAGAGATCGACGCAGAGATAGCAGCGAGGCTGGCAAAACATTTCGGGCAGGAGGGCCTGATCTACAGGACTCCCGGAACAGAGAACTGTCAGTGTGTGTATGCTGCTGACGCGGACGGTGAACTGAGCGGGTATTACGGATTCCCGCTGGAATAGAAAGGAGAGAAGAATGAACGTAGTATGTCTGGATATGGAAGGTGTACTGGTACCGGAAATATGGATCGCGTTCAGCGAAGAGAGCGGCATCCCAGAACTGAGAAGGACTACGAGGGATGAACCTGATTACGACAAGCTGATGCATTGGAGGATCGGTATCCTGAAAGAGCACGGGCTCAAGCTGAAAGATGTACAGAATACTATAGCGAGAATAGATCCCCTTCCGGGAGCAAAAGAATTCCTCGATGCTCTCCGTGAGGAGACACAGGTGATCGTTCTCAGCGACACATTCTCTCAGTTCGCGCAGCCTCTCATGAAGAAGCTCGGATGGCCGACTCTGTTCTGCAATGAGCTTATCATCGATGATGAGGGGTATATCGCAGATATAAGCATGCGCTGCGAGAAGTCTAAGCTGACGACGGTCAGAGGACTTCAGTCGATCGGATTTGATACGATCGCGGCAGGCGACAGTTATAATGATCTTGATATGATCCTTGCAAGCAAGGCGGGATTCCTGTTCAGATCCACTGAACAGATCAAGAAGGACTATCCGCAGCTGCCTGCGTTCGAGGAGTATGATGAGTTCCTCGCTGCGATCAAAGCAGTTCTGTAGATCTTGCCGGCATAACTAAGGAATCATACAGGCGGCCATGCGCTGCGCAGAGGCCGCCTTGTTCATAATTTAAAATCCTACTGAATAAATAGGAATAATCTTGACAACTGGTTCCCGTGGTTGTACTATATGCGAGGCAGTAATAAATGTGCGCGGATAAGCTGCGCAGATATGAATCAGAAACGGCATGCCGCATATGCGCGGTACATATGAAAGGAGATACATAACATGATTACTAAGGAAATGATCATCGGAGACGTTATCAGCGAACATCCTGAACTGGTCCGCACATTCTTCGCTAACGGCATGATGTGCATCGGCTGCCCTGCTTCCCAGGGAGAGTCCATCGAGGCAGCAGCTCAGGTCCACGGACTTGACGGAGACGCACTGGTAGCAGCGCTCAACGAGGCACTTGCATAATCACAGCAGCTTCATAAGAGTCAGTTATCGTGAAAACGAACGGAATGCGGCAGAGAGGTAACTCCCTGCCGCTTTTTTTATGAAGCAGATACCGTCTGATTCCATGACCTTCTGACTGCGGCGGCAGGTCTTTCTTATATACGAAAGCAAACAATATATAGTATTAATGATTTTTTTAGCCACAAACTATTGGAAAAAAGCGCTTCAGAGGGTAAAATCACTATGAATATACAAGGAGGAACAGAGATGTATTACGAAGTCAGCAAAGAAGTATTCGACAAGCTGCCGGATTTTGTAGTCGGTGTTGTCGCTGTTACCGGAATAGATAACTCAAAGGAAGTTCCGGCAATAGAGAAGATGCTCGAAGAAAACGCGGAGGAAGTCAGGAAATACTTTGAGGAAAGCGGCAACAAGGCCAAGAATGACCCTTGTGTCGTTCCTTACAGAGAGGCTTTCCGTGCTCTGGGCATCAATCCTAACAGATACGCCTGTGCCGCGGAAGCTCTGATGGACCGTATCGCAAAGGGCAAAGGCATGCCTTCGATCAACCCTGCTGTTGATCTCGGAAACGCGATGTCTCTCAAATATAAACTGCCGATCGGTGCTCACGACCTGTATTCGTTCGTAAGACCGGACGGTACCGGAAGAGGTACGCCTGATGCCGGGCTGGAAGTCAGACCTGCAGGTCCTGAGGATACATTCAGACCTTTCGGCGCAGCGGAAGATGAGTTCGACAATCCGGAGCCGGGTGAAGTGGTATATGTTTCCGGCCATGAGGTCAGGACCCGCCGCTGGACATGGAGGCAGAGTGAAGTGGGGAAAATGACTGAAAAAACCGCCGGCGTGCTGTACCCGATCGATGGATTCGCAGGAGTGAATCTTGAGGAGGTAAAGGCTGCGATGAAAGACTTCACAGAACTGCTCGCCAATTACTTCGCGAGATCAGGATACAGCTTCACTGTCGAGACAGGCCTCGTAGATAAGGATAACCGCAGATTCGAATTCTAACCGGGCGGTGCGTCGGTCACTTTGGGACTGCAGGGAGATCTTCTGAGAAGAAAGGTAGTGTCGGTATGTACAGGATTGAGAAGAAGACGGAATACGCATTAGCCGTTTCACCCCCACCGGCAAGCGGGGATGAACTGACGGAAGAGATCAGAGCATGCCTGATAGAACAGGCGATGGGTGCTCTTAAGAATTCATTCGCGCCGTATTCACATTATAATGTGGCGGCAGCGGCTCTTTTCTCATCAGGCAGGATCTATACGGGAGCGAATATCGAGAGTGCCGCGTTTACTGCCACTGTATGCGCGGAGCGCAATGCGATTCATCATGCGGCCGCTATGGGGGAACGCAGGCTGATCGCTATCGCGATAGTTGGCGGTCCGGATTCAGAAGACGCAGATGATCTCATCAAGTATGACTACTGCACACCATGCGGAATCTGCAGGCAGGTGATGCGTGATTTTGCGGATCCGCATACGATGAGGATAATCTGCGCCAGATCAGCACAGGACTACAGAGAGTGGACTCTTGAAGAGATGCTGCCGGAAAGTTTCGGGCCGGAAGACCTTGATAAATAACAGTTCAGGACGAGGATAAGACAATGAGCAGAGTAGAAAGACACAAGAACGAATACAGTAAGGCTGACAGAGCGGCGGTAGAGAATATAAGACCGTCCGAGGATCCGGCTGATATCAGTTTTGCCTACGGGAAAAACGGTAATAACGCAGCCGGTGAGACTTCCGGTAAGACCGGAGGCGCGGATGTCGAAGTTCAGAGGAAAGGCCGAGCCGCCAGGAGAAAAGCGGAAGCGCAGAATGCTGAGATGGGAATTCTCGATCAGACGGATGAGCAGAAAGCCCGCTCGAGAAAGGAAGCGCGCGCCATGGGTGACGGCAAGCCGGAGCTTCACATCAACAGATTCTTCGGATGGCTTATCAAGTTCATAGGAACGATCATCCTGATCGTTGCCATCGTTGCGGGCATCGCGCTGTTCGCTCCACGCTACGCCGGTATAGAACAGTACCCGGTAGACAATGAGAGCATGGAGCCTGCGATCTCGGAAGGCAGCATGGTCTATACAGCACAGATCGAGCCGGAAACACTGAGCGAAGGAGATGTAGTCGTGTTCGTCAGCAAGGAAAACGGCGACGCTCCGGTCGCGCACAGAGTCGTCGAGAATCACATCGCGGAGGGAGTGATCATCACCAAGGGAGATGCCAATGACCAGAATGATCCTGCCCCGGTTGCGTACTCGGATATCCTGGGCAAGAAAATGCTGTGCGTCCCGATGCTCGGATATCTGGCCGCGCCGATGAATACACTGATGGGGAAAATCGCGCTGGGACTCGTGGCCTTCGGAGCTTTGCTGCTCATGATCATAGGCGGCAGGATAAGAAAAGGATAGATACAGAAAACAGGCATATCCGGTAGCGGACATGCCTGTTTTTTCGGTATGACGGGCATGCCGTCAATCTGTGGTGAGAGTCCACAAGGGGCGTAGCCAACGACGAACCCCATAGCGACTCCCAAGGTTCAAAGCGTGAGGTTTGGGCGGGAAGAAGGGATAGCGAAATCGTAGCCTGACGAACAGAAACCTAACACCAAGGCGCATACGGCGGATAAGCGGGCCGAAAGTCGTGAAGTCCAAAAGTTGGTCGTAACCCGTATGTGTAAATTAGGCAGGTAGACGAGGAAAGAT
>JAFRLN010000018.1 GCA_017431175.1 Mogibacterium sp. | reverse complement strand
GAAAGCGCCGCACCGCCCGCGTGGCTGTTGCCGACAGTCGGTTTTTTGCTCGGTATCGGCTTTTTACTTGTGAGCGTCTACAAGTTAATTCTAATATAAATAAATTCCTCAAAATAATATCGGGAAGGGTGTTCTATATTGCTTTTTGGAATAAGAGGATACTATAATTCAAGCATCATGAACACACAGAATCTGAGATATTTCGCAATAGTTGCCAAGCTGGAAAATGTTTCAAGGGCAGCTGAGCTGATGCATACCTCGCAGTCTTCTATATCGAAAAACATTTTCACGCTTGAGGAAGAGCTGGGAACGAAGCTTTTTGACAGACATGGCAAGAAGCTGGTGCTTAACGATGCCGGAAAGAGATTTCTTCAGAGCTGTGACCGTATTCTTCAGGAGACTGAGACTGTCACCAAGGATCTCAGACACATGTCGACGGGCGACGACAATCTTATCAGGATATGCGCTGTCGGGACGAATCCTCATCTGTTCACTTTCCTGTCGATATTCAAGGTATCTTATCCTGAAGTGGAATATGCTGTAGACTCGATCGCAGACGGCAGCGAACTGCCTGACATCAACAGATACGACCTCATCATATATCCGGATGAGCTGAAATACAGAAAGTTCAAGGGTATAGATTTCTTCACGGAAAAATACATGTTTGCTGTAAGGAATGATAATCCTCTGGCTGAGAGGGTATCACTTCCGGTCAAGATGATGAACGGGCTTCCGATGGTATTCCTCAATCACAAGCTGGTATACGAATATCCTTACCACGTGTGTCTTGCTCAGACAGTTAAGATGAGTTCTGTCAATTTCGTGGACTCAAGAGATCTTCACAGGCAGATAATATCGAATGGTATCGCATGCGGGTTCGTACCGGAGGGGAGCGCGGAGATATATCGCAACGACAGCAGAATAAAGCTGCTTCACCTGACGGATGACAGGTTTTCAAGACAGATGAAAGCCTGTTTCAGGAGAGAGAAGCATCTCTCAACTCTGGGAAACGCTTTCAGACAGGCAATGACAGATTATTTCAATCTGCAGAATGAATAAGAAGTATATTGCCGATCCGGCATACATTGACAGTAAAACATCCGGCATATATGCCGGATGCTTTTGTTGGGTCCTTTTCTAAAAACGGATGATATCAAAACTCATATCGGCGATCGATCCTATCAGAAGACTTTTTTCGAGAGGATTATCCAGGCCGCACAGGTATCTTATAGCGACAGAGGCCTCTATCGCGGCACAGACGGCGGGCGTCACAGGAAGAGATGTCTTCGATGAAGGGGTATAGCCCTCAGGATACATCTGGTGGAGCAGGCCGGAGCCCGGAGGCACGAGCATCGCCTGAAGATCCCATCCGCAGATAGCGCCGTGAACTATCGCAAGGCCGGCTTCTCCGGCGGCATCCTCAAGGACAAGTCTGGCCGCTGCGTTATCCAGCGCGTCTATAACAAGATCGATATCGGACATCAGTTCAGACGCGTTTTCTTCTGTCAGAAACTCACATACCGCAGTGACACTGATATCCGGGTCGATCGCTTTGATACGCTCTGCAGCCGCGAGAGCTTTTTTCTGGCCAATGTTCTTTGATGTGCTCAGTATCTGCCTGTTCAGGTTTGATTCTTCAAATACATCTCCATCAACTACGGTGAGAGAGCCGACTCCGGCTCTTGAAAGATATTCGATTATATTGCCGCCCAGTCCGCCGCATCCTACGATGAGGACCCTGGCGGCCGCGAGTTTTTCCATATCCGCTTCGGATAATGCAGGTATGTTCCTGCTGTGCCGTGCTTTGATCTCTGCCATTTTATACCTCTTTTCTGCTGACCAGTATGTGCTCTGCAGTGCTTCTGCCGAGTTTCTCCCCTTGTGCGGACGCACTGTCTGCTATCTCATGAACGAAGTCCGCGTTGCCGCAGAAGTGCAGCCACTCAGGGTATCCATCTGACGTCTTAAGTCCTTCGGCAAGAGATTTGTCCGGCTCAAGCCCGAGCGCGGTTATCAGAGTGTCACATTCGATCAGTTCTTCCGTTCCGCTGTCAAGATGGCGCAGAGTCACCCCTGTCAGATGAGGGAAACCATGGACTTCCGTTACCGTGGAGTTAAGTATCACCGGAATATCATAAGCCTTGATACATTCCTCCTGATTACGCTTCATTCCTCCCGGCTCTGCTTTCTGCTCTGCCATCCCTATGACAGTTTTGCCGAGCTGGACGAATCTCCTCGCCATTATCTGACCGATATCTCCGCTCCCAAGTATGAAAATCCGGTCTCCGGTATCGTAGCCCCCGATCTCGATCATTTCCTGGATCTCTCCGGCAGTATATACACCTTCAGGCCTCGTTCCCGCTACGGGAAGCGACCATAGAGGTCTTTCAATGCATCCGGAAGCCAGTATGCATTCGATAAAGCTGATCCGGCGAAGTCCGTCAGGTGAGGAAACAAGCGCTGTTCTGTCTGATCCGATTGAGATCACGCGGCACTTCGGAAAATAGACTGCGGATGATTGCTCAAAATGCCGGAATTCCTCTTCTGAGTATTCCGGACCGGTCATCTCTCTTCCGTATCTGCCCAGTCCGAAGCCGCTGTGAACGCATTGCCTGAGAACTCCGCCCGGTACCTCTCTGTCATCTGCGACTATCACTGAGGCACCCGAAGCAGAAGCCGATACGGCAGCAGACATTCCGGCCGCACCGCTCCCCACTATAAATATATCTGTCGTGAGTGTTACTGCTTGTGACATAGAAGCACCTCGTATATCTTTTCAAAATGCTAACATGATTGAAGCGCATCTGCAAATGCGATATATTTAAATTTGGAAAAAGGAGTGAGGTCTATGATCAGAACGGATGTCCTTATAATAGGCGCGGGCCTCCTGGGCTGCTTCACTGCAAGGAATCTGACAAGGTACGATGCAGACGTCATCGTTCTTGAAAAAGAGTCTGATGTATGCTGGGGGATCTCAAAGGCCAATACAGGCATAATATACAGCGGCTACAACAATAAACCGGGATCGGAAAAGCAGAAGCTGTGCGTCCAGGCTAACGATGCGTTCGATCAGCTGTGCGGGGAGCTGGAGGTTCCGTTCAGACGCCCGGGCTCATTGATGGTCAGCTACGGACCTTCCGGAGATGCCGTCATAGAGCGGAAGTTCAGAGATGGTCTTAACGGAGGCGTCAGCGGGCTGAAATTTCTCAGCGGAAAAGAGGCTGCAGCCATGGAGCCTGCGCTGGCGGCTGGAATTACAAGCGCTCTGTATTCTTCCGGGACGGGTACGGTCGATCCTTGGGATCTGTGCATAGCGGCTTATGAGAACGCGAGAGACAACGGAGCACACTTTGTCTTCGGCTGCCGTGTCACAGAAATCAGAAGAGAATCCGGAGGCTTTGCAGTAATGACTGAAACAGGGAGCTATTTTGCCAGAGCAGTCGTAAATGCTGCAGGGCTTTCATCGGACTCTGTCAGGGAGATGACAGAAAGACCGCTGATCAGGCTGTTTCCTTCCGCGGCGGACTATATCGTACTAGACAGGACGGCCGGAGACACTGTCAGGCACATCATCCTTCATGAAGGAGAGGACGGAAAAGGCCTTACGCTGGTACCTACGGTCGATGGTAATCTTCTGATCGGTCCGACCAACAGAGAAGCCGGTGAAGCAGAGGCCGGATGCTGTGACATGAGAACCGACAGGGCAGGGCTGGAGTTCCTGAAGGAACTGTGCAAAAAGATTGTCCCTGAGCTCGACCTCAGTCAGCAGATAAGAACATTCGGTTCTCTCAGACCCGATCCGTATTATGTGACATATGAGGATGGCAGACTGATCAGGGATGAACGCAGCATAAAGGATATACGGATAATTGAAGAAAATGGTCTGTTCAGCCTGATAGGAATAAAAACACCCGGACTGACTTTCGCAAACGAACTGGGAAGAATCGTGGCGGATAAGGCGGCTGCCTGTGCAGGCAGGACAGAAGCCAATCCAGCATTCGATCCTCACAGAAAAGCAATCATCAGGGCACGCGACCTCAGTGAAGAGGACCGCGCGGATCTGATCGGCAGAGACAGCGCCTACGGAGAAGTCATCTGTTCATGTATGGATGTCACTAGGTCCGAGATAATGCAGGCTGCTGACCGTGGCGCAGGCAACTATGAGTCGGTCAAAAGACGCACCGGCGCCGGCCTTGGAAGATGTCAGGGGAGCAGGTGCCGCAGACGCATCATGGATATCACTGCAAAGGGGGAATGACTATGAGCGAATTTACACATTTTGATGAAAAAGGCAACGCTTATATGGTCGATGTCTCGGACAAGGAGATTACCAGAAGGAGCGCGACTGCGCAGGGATCGATATCTGTGAGCCGTGAAGTTATGGATGCTGTCCTGGGCAGGAAGATCAGAAAAGGAGATGTTTTCACTGTTGCTCAGACAGCAGGGATCATGGGTACCAAACGTACATCGGACCTTATTCCGATGTGTCATCCTCTGAGCCTTACTAATGCTAAGATCAGCTTCGAAGTCGATGAGGAGCGATGCACGATCACTGCGTTCTGCACAGCGGTTACAGACGGGAAAACCGGAGTGGAGATGGAGGCTCTGACGGGTGTCAGTACTGCGCTGCTGACAATCTATGATATGTGCAAAGCTATAGACAAGCGGATGATGCTGAGTGATATTCATCTTGTCCGGAAAAAGGGAGGAAAGAGCGGAGATTTTACGTTCTGAAAGAGACTGCGCAATAGTGCGCAGTTTTTGTTGAGTTATTACTAAATGGAATATGCGATTTTCGATTCTTAGGTAAGCTTTAGGAAAAAAGTGATAGAATCTCATCATGGTTGACAATTACGGAAGACTTATAGAATACATGCGTGTTTCTGTCACCGACAGGTGCGACCTCCGGTGCAGATATTGTATGCCTGATGGGTGTGAAAAGGTCTCAATGAGTCAGATCCTGACGTTTGAGGAGATTGTACGCATCTGCAGAGCAGCCTCTGAACTTGGGATAAACCGCATCAAGATAACGGGAGGAGAGCCGTTTGTAAGGCTCGGATGTATTGATCTCATCAAAGAGATCAAGGCCATAGACGGCATCGAAGAGGTCACGGTGACCACAAACGGACAGACACTTGACCGCTATATTGATGAGCTCAGAGAGATAGGTATCGACGGAATTAATATAAGCCTGGATACTCTCGACCCTGACAGATTCGAATACATCACCGGAAGGGGAAAGCTTGATAAGACTCTCCGCTCTGTTGAGCTCGCTGCCGGTTCCGGAATAAAAACTAAAATCAACACACTTCTTCAGAAAGATTTCAATGAAGACGAGGTCTATGATATAGCTGCTCTTGCGTTCAGATATGGTATCGATGTGCGCTTTATCGAAATGATGCCTGTCGGTGCCGCAGACGCCGGTACAGTAGTGTCGAATCCTGAAGTTCTTCAGAAGCTGATTGAGAGATGGCCGGATCTTGAGCCGGACCCGAGTATTCACGGAAACGGTCCGGCGGTCTACTATAAACGGCCGGGAACGAAAGGCTGCATCGGGCTGATCAGCGCTATGCATGGGAAATTCTGCGATTACTGCAACAGAGTGCGGCTGACTTCGCAGGGACAGCTCAAGCCTTGTCTGAGTTTCGATACGGGAACAGATCTCAGACCCTATCTCAGCAGAACAGACGATGAACTGAAGGACGCGATACGAAAAGCGATACTTGAGAAACCAGAATCACACTGTTTCAGCAATCCTGACATCGCCGGAGATCATGCGGAACACCGCCTGATGTCACAGATCGGAGGATAGATAAATGGGAAAGACCGGTAAGGTAATAGCTGTATGTATCAGTGAAAAGAAAGGAACACAGAAAACGGAGGTGTCCTCAATAAAGCTGGTACCGGAGTGGGGCATCGAAGGCGATGCGCACGCCGGTAAATGGCACAGGCAGGTGAGCTTTCTGTCTCTCGAGAAAATAGAAGCATTCCGTGAAAGAGGAGCTGACGTCGACTTCGGAGCTTTTGGGGAAAACATCATAGCCGAAGGGTTTGACTTCCGCTCGCTGCCTGTGGGCACCAGGTTCAGAATCGGGGATGCTCTGCTTGAGCTCACTCAGATAGGCAAGGAATGCCATACACACTGCGCTATCTATCATCAGGTAGGTGACTGTATCATGCCGAGAGAGGGCGTATTCACAGTTGTCCTTGAGGGCGGTACCGTCAGGGCTGGCGACACTATAGAGATGATAGAGGCTGCTCCGGACAGACCGTTTACCGCAGCATGGATCACGCTTTCCGACAAGGGAGCCGCGGGTGAACGCGAAGACAAAAGCGGTCCGCTGATAGGAGAGATGCTGACGGATGCAGGATATAACGTGGTGGAAGGGATACTTATCCCTGATGAACCCGAAATGCTCAAAAGACAACTGATGAGGCTTGCTGATCAGAGACAGGTCAACGTGATTTTCACTACGGGCGGTACTGGGTTCTCCGCAAGGGACAGAACACCGGAGGCGACCGCGGAGGTATGTGACCGCATGACGCCCGGCATTGCAGAGGCGGTCAGAGCATATTCTATGACAAAGACACCGACCGCAATGCTTTCGAGAGCGACAGCAGGCATGAGGCATGAGACCCTCATAATCAATCTTCCGGGAAGTCCCAAAGCAGTCAGGGAGTGTCTTGAATTCCTGATGCGCCCGCTTGAGCATGGTCTTGAGATAATGCTCGGCCGAGACGGCGAATGCGCCAGACCGTAACTGTATTGTTATCCTAAGCGCATGGGCCCGCGCTTAATGATAAAAAAATATGCCATTTCTCAATCAACTGGAGGTGTATTGATGAAGATTAAGAAACTATTGGTGCTTCTGCTCAGCGGAATGATGGTTCTTTCATTCGCAGCCTGCGGCAGCAGCGGCGGGGGCGAAGAAGAAGCAGAAGCAGCTGCAGCTCCTGAAGAGGGTGCAACTCTGATGATGGCGACTACAACAAGCACTGAGGATACAGGACTGCTCGACTATCTGCAGCCGCTGTTCAAAGAGGCTACAGGCATCGATCTTCAGTGGACGGCAGTAGGAATAGGAGAAGCTCTCAAAATGGGCGAAGACGGACAGGTAGATGTGGTTCTCGTACACGCTAAGTCAAGCGAGGAAGAATTTGTGGCTAACGGATTCGGAGTCGAGAGATTCCCTGTAATGTACAACGATTTTGTTGTGGTAGGACCTGCCGCTCCTCTCGAAAAGACAGATGATGTCGCAGCTTTCTTCGGAGCTGTTAGCGATCAGCAGCTGCCTTTCGTATCGCGCGGCGATGACTCCGGCACTGACAAGAAAGAAAAGAAGATCTGGGAAGGCCTCGGTATCGATCCGGCTGCAAATCCTAACTACATTGAAGCAGGACAGGGCATGGGCGCTACTCTGACTATGGCTAACGAAAAGGAAGCTTACTGCCTGACAGACAGAGGCACATGGCTCAAACAGTCAAAAGACTCAGAAAACGAGTATACTCTTGATATCGTTTGTGAGGGCGGCAAGGAACTGCTCAACCAGTATGGCGTTATCGCGGTCAACCCTGAGAAGTATCCAGAGGTCAATAATGAAGCTGCTAACGCATTTATTGAATGGATCACATCCGATGAAGTGCAGAAACTGATCGGTGAGTCCGGCGTTGAGGAATACGGACAGGCTCTGTTCACACCGAACGCTGGTACCGATAACTAAAATATGGGAGACTGGCTCAGAGGAGTTTTTACGAATCCCGCTGTGCTGAGTGCTGTCAAAGTCACTTTTGAGATGGCTTTTTCGTCCACGTTCATATCCGCAATTCTGGGTGTGGCGATAGGACTGTGGCTTCAGAACCACGATTTTACAGGTAAGAAAGCTGTCGTCAGGATCAACCGGACACTCATGGGGGTTCCTCCGGTCGTGATAGGACTGCTTGTATATCTGCTGACGATGCGCGGAGGGCCGCTCGGCCCTCTGTCGCTTCTCTTTACGGTCAAAGGGATGGTGCTCGCTCAGGTACTGATCATAACGCCTATAATAAGCGGTATGGTCTTTTCGTATGCTGAAAGTGCTGTTCCTGCGATACGCGCTTTCGCGAAGACTATGGGAGCCGATAAGAAACAGACTGACAGACTCATAATAAGCGAGCTGCGTAATGAGATCTATTTCTGTATCATTACGGGTTTCGGAAGAGCGATCAGCGAAGTAGGCTCTGTCATGCTCGTCGGAGGCAACATTAAGGGACATACCAGGACGATGACTACTATGATCTCACTTCTTAAGAGTCAGGGAATCTACTCTGAAGGAATAGGTCTTGGCCTTCTCCTCCTGATCATGGCATTCATTCTGCAGACCCTGGGAGATTATGTCAGAAAGGAGCAGATTCGCGATGAGAATTACTGAGCTCCGCAAAAAAGTAGGAAAAACGGATCTGTACATAGAGGATCTTAAGATAGAGAGCGGTATGATTCACGGCCTTGTGGGACCTAACGGCTGCGGCAAGACGACGCTGCTCAAGCTGATAATGGGCATTACCGCACCTGATTCAGGCTCGATAGATTACGAAGGATTGAAGCCTTCGGATGTCACTATGATGAGCCAGAGGCCTTACCTCATGCACGCCAGTGTTTATGACAATATAGTTTATCCCCTGAAGATAAGGGGTGAAAAGACAGATGAAGCGAAGATAAACGAACTGCTTGAACGCGCCGGGATCCTGGAGATCAGGGATCAGTATGCCGGTAGTCTGTCGAGCGGAGAAAGGCAGAAACTGTCGTTCCTGAGAGCGATAGTATTCAGACCTAAGATGATACTTATGGATGAAACGCTGTCCAATCTTGATTCAGACAGCGAAAAACTGTTCAGGGAGATAGTGCTCGAACGGCACAGAGAAGACGGATCCACCTGGCTGATCGTCAGCCATCAGTGGGACGAGATGAATGAGCTGTTCGACAAGGTCCATCATATGGAGAAGGGCAGGATCGTAAAGTGAAACTCCTCAAGGTAGATACTGTAAATGAGGCAAGGAGCAAACTGATGGAATGCTGCAGGCACATGATGCCGCAGACAGAGAGCGTCAGTCTTTTTGACGCCGGGGGCCGCGTCCTTGCGGAAAATATATATTCAGAAGAGAACATTCCGCCTTACAGACGGTCGATCATGGACGGCTACGCAGTCAGAAGCCGGGATACCGGAGCTGCGGGCGACATGATACCTTCAATGCTCAGAGTAACCGGAGAAGTGCTGCTCGGCAGAGATTTCGCTGATCTGGCGGTAGAACCGGGATGCTGTGTATATGTGCCTACAGGCGGAGCTGTTCCTGACGGAGCTGACGCTGTCGTTATGGTCGAATACTGCGAACCCTTCGGGAACGGTATGGTGGCGGTCTCGAAATCAGTCTCGCCGGGCGAGAATGTCGTGCAGATCGGAGAAGATATTTCAGAGGGCAGACTTCTGCTTCCTGCAGGCAGGCTCGTCAGGCCGCAGGATGTCGGGGTCCTCGCGGCAGCGGGGATCACAGCTGTACCTGTCTTTTCGCCGTGGAAAGTAACTGTTATATCCACAGGCGATGAGCTCGTAAGCCCTGATCAGTCGCCGGGACCCGGCCAGATCAGAGATATCAACACGTATACCATAGCAGCAAGGAGCAGAGCTGAGGGCTTTGAGGTTGTGAGGACCGTATCGGTCAGAGATGAACGCGGCGCACTGCTCAGCGCGCTTGATAAGGCAAAATCAGAAAGCGATCTTGTTGTTATGTCCGGCGGGAGTTCTCAGGGCAAGAAAGATATGACTGCGGAACTGATAGATGAGACGGCAGACCGTGGAGTGCTGACACACGGTATTGCCGCAAAACCGGGGAAACCGACTATTACAGGCTTTGACGAGGCCAGCAGGACGATTTTTATCGGACTTCCGGGGCATCCTGCAGCAGCTCTGATGGTATATGAGCAGCTGCTGATCTGTCTGTGGCGCAAGCTGATATGCCGTGAACAAGAGCGTACTGTAAGAGCAAAAGTCAATGTTAATATACCATCGGCACCCGGCAGGATGACCTTCCAGCTGGTGAGACTCGAGGGCAGTGAAGAGCCGGAAGCTGTTCCTGTATTCGCCAGATCCGGCATGATATCCCCGATGAGCGAGGCGGACGGGTATTTTGAGATGGGAGAAAACCAGGAGGGAGTCCGTCCGGGAGATACTGTCAGCGTACACCTGTGGAAGTGAGAAAAATCATGAAAAGAAACCTTTATCTGACCACAACGCCTGTAGAAGAGGCAAGAGAAATATACATGGATGCGCTTGGTGATGCCGCTATGCCGCATGCGGAAACTGTAAAAGTCATAGACGCTCTGGGACGCATCACGTCGGAAGCTGTATATGCTGTCTATTCGTCTCCGCTGTACAATTCAGCTGCTATGGACGGGATCGCTGTAATATCCGCAAGAACTGAAGGTGCTGCGGAATCCTCGCCTCTGACGCTGAGATCAGGAGAAGACTATATCATAGTCGATACAGGCGACCCGATCAGAAAGCCATATGACGCGGTCATAATGGCTGAGGATACACAGGAGTGTGAAGACGGGATCATCATCCGCGCCGCGGCGCCTGCATGGCAGCATGTAAGACCGGTCGGCGAGGACATTGTTGCCGGAGAGATGATCCTTACGAGATGTCACTGTATCCGGCCTATAGATATCGGTGTGCTGCTCTCAGGCGGCGTCACAGAGATATCGGTCTTCAGGAAGCCAAAAGTAGGAATCATCCCTACAGGCACCGAGATTGTTGAACCATATGAAGATCCTGAGGAAGGCGATATCATCGAGTCCAATTCCAGAATGTTCGAGGCAATGGTCCGGGAGAACGGAGGTGCTCCTGTCAGATACGGCATAGTACCTGATGACTATGAAGCAATAAAGAACAGAGTAATAACAGCCCTTGATGAAAATGACATGGTGATTGTCAATGCGGGATCGAGCGCCGGCACAGAGGATTACACGGTACACATCCTGAGAGAACTCGGCGAAGTATTCGTACACGGAGTCGCCATGAAGCCGGGCAAGCCTGTCATCCTGGCAAAAGTCAGCGGCAAACCTGTTATCGGTATCCCGGGATATCCTGTATCCGCGTATCTCGCCATGGAGAATTTTGCATACCCTGTACTCAGGCGGTTTACAGGCATGAAGGACTCCTCAGAAAGGACAATCGAAGCAGTTCTCTCAAGACGCCTTGTATCATCGCTCAAGCACAGAGAATACGTGCGGGTAAGAGTCGGAAAGGTCGGAGACAGATATATCTGTGCTCCTCTTGCAAGGGGCGCGGGTGCCGCGATGAGTATGGTGAGGGCGGATGGTTTCTGCGTTATCCCTCAGGAGTCAGAAGGGTATGAAGCAGGAGAAAAAGTATCCGTCAACCTGTTCCGCTCTCCGGAAGAGATCGACAGGACGATTGTCTGTACAGGCAGCCACGATATCCTGCTGGATGTGATTTCAGACCTCATGTCCGGCGAGGCAGAAGGCATGAGGCTTTCAAGCACTCATATCGGGAGCCTGGGCGGACTTATGGCTCTCAGGAGAGGTGAAGCGCACATAACCCCTTCACATCTTCTGGATGAAGAAACGGGCATTTATAATGAATCTTATATAAAATCACTGTTCCCGGACGAAGAAATTTTACTGGTAAAGGGCGTCAGGAGGATCCAGGGACTGATGGTCGCAGCCGGAAACCCTCTCGATATCAAGGGAATTGAAGACCTGACCAGGATAAGATTCGTCAACAGACAGCGCGGAGCAGGCACAAGAGTTCTACTCGACTTTAAGCTCAGGCAGGCCGGGATCAGCCCGGACGAAGTCTGTGGCTATGATGCAGAGGCTGCCACACACATGGCCGTAGCGGCACAGGTAGCAGGGGGCGAGGCTGACTGCGGCATGGGAGTATACTCTGCAGCCCATGCTATGGGTCTGGACTTCATACCGGTAGGAGAAGAGGAGTACGACTTCGTCATGAGACCGGAGACTCTTGAGATGCCTGAGATCAAATGCTTCCTGAAGCTGCTCGCGAGTCCGGACTTCAGGGATAAGCTTGAAGAACTGGGCGGCTATTCGCTTGAAGGCTTGGGAGAGATCAGAAGGATCAGCAGCAGGTAACAATGGAATGTCAGCGCCGCGCAGAGCGGCGCTTTTTTTTGTGCCCTGGCCGGGAAGACACAAAAAGATTGCCGGTGAATACTGACTTTTATACCTGTTCTCCTTTATAATAAAGGGTACGGATGCGGTGCATCCTGATAAGATCACAAGACATGAGGTATCAATGAGCTATTTAGACAATATCAGAAATTTCAGCATTATTGCTCACATAGACCACGGCAAATCCACTCTTGCTGACCGTCTGATCGAGAAGACCGGTCTCGTGGAAGCGCGCGATATGAAGGAGCAGTATCTTGATAATATGGATATCGAGCGCGAACGCGGTATCACGATCAAGCTTCAGACGACCAGACTGAGTTACAAGGCTAAGGACGGACAGGAATATATCCTCAACCTGATCGACACTCCGGGTCATGTCGACTTCAATTATGAGGTGTCGAGATCTCTCGCTGCCTGCGACGGAGCTGTCCTCGTCGTTGACGCGACGCAGGGTGTTGAGGCACAGACCCTCGGCAATGTTTATCTTGCACTCGACGAGGATCTGGAGATCCTTCCTGTCCTCAACAAGATGGATCTTGACTCAGCGCGCCCGGATGACGCCAGAGCCGAGATAGAGGATATCATAGGTCTTGACGCGTCCGAGGCTCCGGAGATATCCGCCAAAACAGGAATGGGCATAGATGAGATGCTTGAGAAGCTCGTTGAAGTGATACCTCCTCCGCAGGGCGATCCTGACGGGAAGCTCAAGGCCCTTATTTTCGATTCATATTATGACAGCTACAAAGGTGTCATAATCTATACCAGGATCTTCGATGGCCGGGTGAAGAAGGGCGAGATGATCCGCATGATGAACACCGGCAAGAACTACGAAGTCACAGAGGTCGGCTACTGCATACCGGGTACTGTGCCTGCTGACGAACTCAAGGCAGGCGAGGTAGGATATATCTGCGGAAGTATCAAGCAGGTCGCGGACGCCCGTGTAGGTGATACGATCACACTCGCAGGCGACCCTGCAGACGCTCCTCTCAAGGGCTACAAGAAGGCCCAGTCCATGGTATACTGCGGCATCTTCCCGGCAGAGGGAGAGAAATACGAGAACGTCAAAGACGCGCTCGAAAAACTCCAGGTCAACGACGCGGCATTCAATTTCGAGCCGGAGAACTCAGCAGCGCTCGGGTACGGATTCCGCTGCGGTTTTCTGGGGCTTCTGCACATGGATGTCATCACTGAGAGACTTGCCCGTGAATTCGATCTCGATGTGATCACCACACTGCCTTCTGTAGTGTACAAAGTCGTGATGAAGGACGGCTCGGTCCTGGACATCCAGAACCCATCCAACCTTCCTGACCCGACACTGATCGCGCACATAGAGGAACCGATCGTCAAGGCGGATATCATGACGCCTAATGAATATGTCGGAAGCATCATGTCTCTCTGCCAGAACAGAAGAGGCAATATGATCCACATGGAATACCTGACCAAGACCCGCGTCCAGCTCCACTATGAGATCCCGCTGAACGAAGTCATCTATGATTTCTTCGATGCTCTCAAGTCGAGGACCCGCGGCTACGCGTCACTTGATTACGAATTCCTGAGATACCAGCAGGCAAAACTCGTCAAGCTCGACATTCTCCTCAACCGTGAGCAGATCGACGCTCTGAGCACTATCGTGCCGGAAGAGGAGGCTATGGCGAAGGGCAGAGGTATCTGCGAGAAACTCAAAGACATCATCCCGAGGCATCAGTTCGAAGTACCGATCCAGGCAGCGATCGGACAGAAGATCATAGCCCGCGAGACAGTCCGCGCATACCGCAAGGACGTACTCGCCAAGTGCTACGGAGGCGATGTCTCGCGTAAGAAGAAACTCCTCGAAAAGCAGAAAGCCGGCAAGAAGAGAATGCGCCAGTTCGGAACAGTTACCGTTCCGCAGGAAGCGTTTACTGAAGTGCTCAAGCTTGACGACGGCAGATAATAAGAGATGCATAAGATCGAAAGCTCCCCGGAGAACTGTTTCGGGGAGTTTTCGCGCATCATTCAGTCTTTTCTGCTGCTCATTGCGATGACAGAGCAGCAATCATCATGAAAGAAACGAAGAAGACCGGTCTTTACATCCATATACCATTCTGTGTGAAGAAGTGCAATTACTGCGCTTTTCTTTCATTCCCCGCAGAGGAGAGTCCCAGGGCGGAATATACGGACGCTCTGATCAGTGAGATCAGGATGCGTTCAGCAGGTCACGACAGGATAAGGCTCGATACTGTCTATATCGGCGGCGGAACACCGTCGGTGCTTGACGTGTCGCAGCTTTCAAGAATAATCAAAGCAGTACGTGAGTATTATGATGTTGACCCTGACGCAGAGATAACACTGGAGGCGAATCCGGGTACACTCGGCAGAAAGGATGCAGTGACACGCGCCAAGCTGACGGCTTACAGGTCGATGGGCATTAACCGCCTGTCCATGGGAGTGCAGTCGATGGATAATGACCGCCTGCATTTCATGGGCCGCGTCCATACTCCGGGTGATGTGGTCCGCGATATAAGACTTGCGCGTGAGGCAGGTTTTGACAATATCAATCTGGATCTGATCTTCTCGGTCCCGGGCGAGACGACCGAAGACGCTGCCTCTGACGCCCGGAAGATCATTGAGCTCGGCCCTGAGCACATCTCATGCTACAGCCTGCAGATGGAAGAGGGCACACCTTTCTATGAATGGGCAGAGAGCGGTAGGATCACCGAGGTCCCTGATGAAGAGGACAGAGAGACATATCACAGAATCTGCGGTTTTCTTAAGGAAGCGGGTTATGAGCACTACGAGATCAGCAATTTCGCGCTTTCCGGCAGAAAGTCTCAGCACAATTCGCTCTACTGGAATATGGATGACTATATCGGATGCGGTCTCGGAGCGAGCGGCTTTGTTGACGGGACCAGATATAGAAATACTCCGGATCTGGAGGAGTATATCAGCTATTACAGCATACTCTTTGACGATGAGAAGTGTGAAGACGGCGGTATGGCTCCTTATGAAGAGGTTCACAGGAACACGCCTTTCGACAACATCAGCGAAGCGGTTTTTACAGGGCTTCGGAGAGTGGAGGGGGTCACATACGAAGAAGCTCTGCGCGCATACGGCAGTAATGAAACAGGCGCTGCGGCGTCAGAGAGGTTCTGGAAGATATTTGCAGGCAGCGTACAGGAAGCCGGGGCATTTGCAGACCGGGGGCTGCTCATCATCGATGATACAGGTCTCAGACTTACTGAGGACGGAATAGATATAAGCAACGGGATCATGGCGCTCTTCGTGTAGAGACAGCATGAGAGCGGGCAGGAGAGGTACAGGAATCATGATAGACAGACAGCAGAAATACACAGAAACACTTCAGAAGATGATCAGGCTGGATACTGTTTCAGATCCGTCCAGCGCGAGCAGCCCGGAGAATTTCGAACAGTTCCGCGCTCTGCTCGCAGAGCTTTTCCCATCCATATTCAGCGTGTGTGAAGTCAGAGAATTCAACGGTTCTCTGCTCATGAAATGGAAAGGCCCAGATGGGAGCAGCCAGCCTGTCATGTTTATGAATCATTACGATGTAGTCCCGGCAAAACCGGAAGGCTGGAAGTATCCGCCATTCAGCGGTGAGTTGGCTGAGGGCAAGATCTGGGGCAG
Organism: Mogibacterium sp.; assembly: GCA_017431175.1. Classification (GTDB taxonomy): domain Bacteria; phylum Bacillota; class Clostridia; order Peptostreptococcales; family Anaerovoracaceae; genus Crickella. The sequence continues at coordinate 4,222 of JAFRLN010000018.1, read as the reverse complement.
GGGCACGCTTGACGACAAAGGCGGCGTCATGGCGATGTTCCAGGCTGCTGATGAACTGGCGTCTGAAGGCTGGACACCGGGACGTGACATCTATTTTGAAACAGCCTGCAATGAAGAGACTTTCGGAGACGGAGCGCGCGAGATATCTGCCTGGCTGGAGGCTAACGGTATCAGCTTTGAGATGGTTTTCGATGAGGGCGGAGATATAGTGGAAGAACCGATAGGCGGAGCCAAGGGTGTCTTTGCCATGGTCGGGATCGGCGAGAAGAGTGTAGTCAATCTCAGATTCACCGCACGTTCGGAGGGTGGTCATGCCTCGACTCCGGGACGGGATACTCCTCTTGTAAGACTGGGCAAATTCATGTCTTATGTTGAGAATCATAAGGTGTTCGATGTAAAGATGCCGCCGGCGATCGCAGAGATGCTGAAGCGTCTGGCACCTTATATGGGAGCGGCAGGTAGAGTACTAAGCAAGGCTGACCATCTGAGCAGGCCTCTTGGGATGCTGATGCCTGTTCTCGGACCGGCAGCAGGAGCACTGGTATCCACTACCATCGCTTTTACTCTGGCCGGAGGCGGTGAGGCGCCTAACGCAATCCCGAGGGAAGTGTGGGTCGTCGGTGATATGAGGTGCTCGCATCATCAGGGCAAGGCTGCGTCTGTAGCTGCTGTCACGCGTGTGGCTGAGAAGTTCGGACTGGAGACAGAGATCCTTGAAGACGGGACAGAATCAAGGCTCGCTGACTTCAGAGGAAGAGCGTTCAGACTTGTTGAAGAGGCGGTCATGGCCACAGTCCCGGGAGTAGATGCGTGCGCGCCTTATATAATGACCGGAGGTTCTGACTCAAGGTATTTTGACTCGGTATGCGGTCAGTGCATCAGATTCCTGCCTTTCAGAATCACTTCAGCGCAGATGGATTCGATACACGGAGTGAACGAGTGCCTTGATGCTGATACTCTCGTTCCTGCAGTCGACTACTACAGATATATGATGCAGCATGTTTAGAACGGGCATACGTACGATAAGAGTCTGAAGGGAGAACATCATGTCTCAGGATAAACAGCGAACAGACCCTTCCGGCAAGGGGAAAAGGTCCGGAGAAGGGATCAATATAGGCGTAAGGTCTTTCCTGATCGCTATAGGGATAATCTTCATCCTGATGGTCGCGACATATATCCTCACTCTTGTGGTGCCGGGCGGCGAGTACGCGAGAGTCCAGGATCCCGCAGGCCATACAATTATCGATACTGACAGTTTCAGCTATGTGGACGGTGGGATCCCGCTGTGGAAATGGATCCTTTCACCATTTCTCGTCCTCGGTGCCGAGGGTTCCGGGACGATAATAGCAGTTCTTATTTTCCTGCTCGTCATCGGCGGGGTTTTCAACTCGCTCTCTGCAGGCGGTCTGATGAACTACATGCTCGGCAAGATCGTAGACAGATTCGGCGGTGTCAAATACAGACTTATGGCGGTGCTGATATTCTTCTTCATGGCAATGGGTTCTTTCGTAGGCTCTTTTGAAGAAGTCATACCGATGGCACCGATAGTTGTTGCTCTGGCCGCAGCACTCGGCTGGGATTCCGTTACCGGCGTTGCAATGTCTCTGCTGGCTGCGGGATGCGGTTTTGCGGCGGGTATCGCCAATCCTTTTACTATCGGAGTCGCGCAGGGGCTCGCAGGCCTTCCGATGTTCAGCGGAATATGGCTGAGAGTGCTCTCGTTCGTGCTGATATACTTTCTGCTTGTGTGGTTCATAAGAAGGCACGCGCTCGCGACAGAGAAAGAAAGTGACGGCAACGCGCCGGCCGTGGCGTATGTGCGGGACGCGCGTATGGATAAGGGTTTAAAGGTGTTTGCGATAATAGTCGGGGCAGGTATCATTACCGTGCTGAGTTCAGGATTCATCACCGCGCTGCAGGATTATACGATGATCATCGTAGCGCTGATGTTTCTTGTCGCGGGCATAGCCTCCGTTCTGGTTTCCGGGATGAGTTTGGGAGAGCTCGGGAAGACCTTTATCAAGGGTATTGTCGCTATCTCGCCTTCGGTCCTGATGATCCTCATGGCAAGCTCGATCAAGTACACAATGACAGAGGCTAAGATACTCGACACTTTGCTGCACAGCGCGGCAGGAATGGCCGGAGCTATGCCGAAGGCGGGTGTCATACTCTTCATCTATGTGATATGCCTGGTGATGAATTTCTTCATTTCCTCCGGCTCGGCAAAAGCCTTTCTCCTGATACCGATCATAGCGCCGCTCGCGCAGCTGTTCGGCATCAGTATGCAGCTCGCTATAGTCGCTTTTGCTTTCGGAGACGGATTCAGCAACGTGATATATCCGACTAATGCGGGGCTTCTTATTACACTGGGCATATCTGATGTCAGCTACAGCGAATGGTTCAGGTATTCCTGGAGATTCCAGGCACTCAATCTGCTGCTGACCTCTGCGCTGCTGCTCTTCGGACTGGCAGTCGGATATCATTAAACAGCAGAGTTGATGAGCATGCGTACAGAATGTGGTAAAATATCTGTAATACGGACGCATGATGCAGTCATTTTAAAAACAGGAGCATAAGAATATGAACAGTTACATAATGGCCCTCGACCAGGGCACGACGAGCTCGAGAACTATAATCTACGACAAATGCGGTAATATCGTCAGTGCTGCCCAGAGAGAGTTCACTCAGATCTTTCCTCATGAAGGCTGGGTGGAACACGATCCTCTGGAGATCTGGACATCACAGATCGGTACAGCTCAGGAAGCTCTGCTGAAAGCCGGACTGACATACAAGAACATTGCCGGTATCGGGATCACCAATCAGAGAGAGACTACTGTCGTATGGGACAAGAAGACGGGCGAGCCTGTATATAACGCGATCGTGTGGCAGTGCAGACGTACGGCAGACTACGCTGCGAAGCTGAAACCACATGAAGAGATGATCCGCAGCAAGACAGGACTTCTGGCGGATCCGTATTTCAGCGGCACCAAGCTCGCGTGGATACTTGACAATGTGCCGGGGGTCAGAGCAAAGGCCAAGAGGGGAGATCTGCTCTTCGGAACTGTCGAGTGCTGGCTCATATGGAAAATGACAGGCGGCAGTGTCCATGTCAGCGATTACTCCAACGCCTGCAGAACGATGCTCTTCGATATCAATACACTCAGCTGGGATGAGGAGCTGTGTGATCTTCTGAACATTCCTATGTGCATGCTGCCTGAGCCTGTCGAGTGCTCAGCGCATTACGGAGATACGGTAAGTGTACTTTTCGGCGGTCCGATACCGATCACAGGATCCGCAGGAGACCAGCAGGCAGCGCTGTTCGGAGAGCTGTGTTTTAACGAAGGCGATGTGAAGAGCACATACGGCACCGGAAACTTCCTGCTCCTCAACACAGGAGACAAACCGGTACCATCGAAGAACGGACTTCTTACCACTATCGCGTGGGGGCTTGACGGCAAGGTCACATACGCGCTGGAGGGATCCGTGTTCGTATGCGGGGCTGCGGTCCAGTGGCTGAGAGACCAGATGAAATTTATAAGCAGCGCGCCTGAATCAGAAGAGATGGCCGCGCAGGTGCCGGATGCGGGCGGAGTATATGTTGTGCCTGCCTTCGTAGGTCTGGGCGCGCCATACTGGGATCCGGATGCCCGCGGAGCCATGTTCGGGATCACGAGAGGGACGACACGAGCGCATATTGTCAGGGCTACGCTTCAGTCGCTGGTCTATCAGAATGAGGATCTTCTGACAGCAATGAGAGCTGATACGGGCAAGGAGATCAATACCCTCAAAGTTGACGGCGGAGCTGCAATGAACGATCTGCTGATGCAGTTCCAGGCAGACATATCTGACGTAGATATCGTCAGATATGCGTCTATCGAGTCAACATCACTCGGAGCCGCGTACCTCGCAGGGCTTGCTTCAGGATACTACGACAGCCTGGCTGACATAGTCGCGAGCAAAGAGATCTCAAAGACTTTCAAACCAAGTCTCGGTGAGAAGGAGAGAAAAGAAAAACTCGCCGGATGGCACCGGGCTGTCAAGGCAGCGATCGCCTATCATTCGGTATAATAAAGGAGACGGGCACGGCCTCAGGGCAAGCTGTCTGCTCAGAGCGGAAATACATAATAATTCCAAAAAGTGCTGGACAAACACTATCATGTCCGCTATAATATCACTTGCGCTGAAGAATTCAGCGCAGGATATGGCGCATTGGTCAAGAGGT
>JAFRLN010000017.1 GCA_017431175.1 Mogibacterium sp. | reverse complement strand
GTCGGTTCCATGTTTCCTCCTCATATACTTCGTTGATTGTTCTGAGGGCATTGTCGAATGCCTCATCGTATGCCTGATCTCTGCCGTGGGCGACGCCGAATACGAAGGCGCCTCCCACGCATATGACCGATATCAGCAGTGCTGCTATACTTTCCATTTCCTCTTCTCCTTTCTGGCGGGAGCTGGAGGATTTGAACCTCTCGTCGGCGGATGTGGAGTCCGCAATTCTACTGTTGAACTAAGCTCCCTGCTATAACGGTTAGTCGTCCGGGATCTCGACTTCTTTCAGCGGGCAGCACTCGTACTGCTCCTCGAATGTGTGGAACCGCTCAGGGTTGTCTATGAGAATGCAGTCGTAGCATCTCGCTCGATCTGCAAACATGCAATGACTGCCGCAGTATGTAGGCTTCTGCATTCCTTCTATGAATATTCCCTTTGCCATGTATTGCCTCCTATGTCCATTGACAGTCGGGGTCCTGGACAAGCCCTCTGCATCTCTCGCAATCGTTGAAGCTGGCCCCGAAGCATCTCCCGCACTCGTCTCCCTCTTCATAGGCGTCGGCCAGTCTCCTTGCTCTGATGTGTTCCTCCGCTTCTTCGTATGACATCGTGTTGAGTCTTGGGCTGGATGTCAGGAGTGTCCCGAGGTCTTTCATCTTGTCGACAACAGTTTCCCCTATGACAACGGCCTGCAGTTCCTCGAACGGCATGAAGTCTGAATATAAGAAGCCGTCTGCTATCGAGCTGAAGATATTCCACTTGTCATTCTTCTTCACGTAGAATCTCGCCATCTCTTGCCTCCTCGTATCCGTCTACCTCAACGAGGTCCATGACGCCCTCGTTGTATCCGTCCTCGTGTCCCTTTCTGTATCCTTCCTCTTTTCCACGACTGAAGGCGTGGCAGCATGACTCGTCTGAGCCTTCGTTATATCCGAGGTCGTAGCCTCTTGTGTATGCCTTCTTGACGACGCTGATGATGATCTCCGCGACGGTTTCAGTGCTTATTGTCCCTGGCTCCTGGCAGAGCATTTCTTCTAATGTGATCATTCTTTCATTCCTCCTTTTGTAATGTCCACGGGGCAGGCTCGATGGATGCAGTAAAGACAGGCCCGCGTCTGGTTATTCTTTTGTCTACTTTGATTTGCTTGTCAGGATTTCTGCTTAACCATGTTTCCAGCGCGGTCAGGAGCGCCCCATCGCTTATGCTTCCGGGATCTCCGAGCGGCATCGGCGCCCATGCTCCGGCGCCATCACGATAATCGCCTATCGGCGAGCCTGTGCTTTTTGCTTTATAGTTATTCGCATAGTATCCGCAGCAGTTGTAGCACTCTGCATCTCCTGCAATGCTATTGCTGTGTACACAGCTTTCGCACAGATTCGCATCAAACGCAGGCGGGCAGCCCTGATTGTCAATAAGCCTGAGTATGCTTTTGGCAGCTTCATTAATCAGTTCGTCCTTGAACCCAGCGAAGCAGGTTTCGAGCACTGCTGTTATATTCTGTTCTATCGTTAGCATTGCGGCCTCCTTTCGCCTAAAACTTGTCCATCCTCCGGTATACCGTCTCGTCTTCCGTGTACAAAAGATACTTGGGATAATCCTTGCCGAGTCCCTTTATGTAGAAGATAGGTTCTCCGGTTTTGATATATCGAGTGTGCAGTAACCACATCACGAATCTGCATATCAACTTACTCATCGTCTGCTCCTTCTCTTATCACATCGCGTATTTTCAAAATGTAATACCGCTCGCCTTGTTTCGCTCCCCATCTTTCAAGTCCGTACCCCTCAGATATCGTTATGCTTGCGACTAGAGTTGGAGAGCTCTTTGAATACCCATTACGGAACCTGACAGTTCTGACCGGAGTGCATGGACTCCCTCTTTTCATAAGATTCTTGAACCTTGAGGTGTAATATGGCTTAATCTCTCGGTATTCTTCTTTCTTGTCACCGGAAAGAATCATGTCATACCACTTCTTCTTGATCGGTAGTGTCAGCATCGTCTGCTCCTTTCATCCTTGCACCGCAATGTTCGCAGTAGTCTTTCCCTCTCTCCAGTAATGCGTCCGCATCAATCGGCCTCATGGCCTCCATCCCTCCACTATCTTCTGCAGAGCCGTCTGCATCTTTGCGGCGGTTTCCTCGTTGTTTAAGTTCTCCTCTGTGATGATGTCGCAGATCTTGAAGTAGATGTCCTGCAGCTGGTCGACGTAGACCTTGAACTCCATCAGGGATGTGTTGCTCAGCTTTGCCTTTTCTGCTTCGAGCGCTGAAACCTGCGTCTCAAGTGCCTGGATCGCATCAGCCTTCTCTTTCAGTGCGTTTTCAGCCTCCTTTTGAGCATCGGCGCGGATCTTCTCCTCAAGCTCAGCACCTGCCTCTGAGACTTTCTTCTTGACCTCTTCGTCTTTTGCTGCCTCGGAGTCCTTCAGCTTCTGCTTTGCCTTCTTGAGATCCTCCTTTGCCTTGTCGAGCTTTGTCTGGAGCTCTGCGGCTTCTTCGTTCGATTCCCTGATCGTCTTCTGCCATTCGCTCTCTCTGGTTTCGAAGTCCCTCTTCATCGAGTCGAATTCCTCTTCCGTGACTGCTTCTGCCAGCTTCTGCTGTTCTCTTGCGAGGTCCTGTCTGAGGCTGGCGTTGCTATTTTCCGCGAGGTCTCTTTCGCGTTCGACTTCCTTGATCTTTTCCCGGAGGCTTTTGACCGTTTCGGACTCCACGTCGTTCTCTTCAACGAAGGTCTCGACCGCTTCATCTGCATTGGACGACGGTGCCGTCCTTCGGACTGATCTCAAGCGTATAGAACGGGATGTCGATGCGGTCGACGGCCCTGACGAAGTATATGAGCGTCCTGCCGTCCGCCACTCTGTCGCCGTATGTCCTTACGCAGTGATGCAGCTCGCCGCTCTCGTGGTTCAGGTCGCTCTGGCTCTTTGCACAGATCGCCACGAGGTTGTTGACGCTGTAGTCGACATCAATGGCATGTGCTGCCATCTTTGCATTCTTCGCTGCATTCTTCTCCATGTCTCTGAGGTCTGCCGCCTTGTCGTGCGCTTCTTTGAGGTCTTCCGGGAACAAGATCTGTTTTCTGCGGAGGTCCCATCCGAGTGCGCTTGCATTCTCCAGATAGTCGACATAGAACGACGGGTCGGATCTTCCCTGCTCGGTCATGTAGTTCAGGTACTTCTCGATGGTCGTGTACTTCGTGATCATCGTCATATGCTCGTCGCCTCGATAATTGCCGACGATGGCCGCCCATGCTTTCCAGTTTTCTATTGCCCAGCGCTTCATCTTGTCGTCGAGCCTCTGGAACGCCTTGAGCTCTTTCGCTGTTATCTCTTCGCTGATGCCGGCCCTCCGGAGCGCCTTCGTCCACTTCTTCGGCAGTCTCAGCGCCTTCTCGATCGAGGTCCCGCGAATGTTGATCGCGTTCTGATAATTGCCGTATCCCGTCAGTCTGTGCCTCGCGAGTTTGTCATAGCCTCCCTTCCGGAGCAGCTCGAGTGCAGGATATCTCATCTGCAGCGCGATCCACGTCGCGACGCTTGGCCATCCGAGTGCCTTCTCGAGATCCTCTCCCGCCAGGAAGCGGCAGTCGCTGCTCTGCAGGATCTCTTCGAAGCCTTCCCTGAATATGTGCTGGCTCCATTTGCTTGCGTAGTACATGGCATGCGGGAGCGGTGCAGGGTTGAAGGTCTTCAGCTCGTCCCATCGTGCGACGCTTCCCCACCAGCCCTCGCTGTATCTCCAGTGCCTTTGCTCGTCAGCTGAGATCTTGAACACTTCGGACATACTTCTGTAGATCTGCGCTTCTCCAAACTCAACGAAGCTGACGAGGGCATCGTTCTGAACTATCCACAGGTTCTTGCCATCCGATGCGAATGTCATGAGGCGATGCTGCTCTTCGTAGGATCTGCGGCCTCTTCCGGCTGAGACGCATACCAGCTCCGCTTCGCAGCACGGGCAGACATCTTTCAGCCCGTGCATTCGAGAGTATTCTCTCGGAGCGATGTCCCATTCATATCCGCAGTTTGTGCAGACCGCTTTGTTCTTCTTGCCGTCGTAGATGAGGAACCTGTGCGCGATGCATTCGTCTCTGAAACTGCGCTCCGTGTCCGGATGCGACGGCGGGATCTGCCTTGCTATCTCTCTGAATTCTTCTACAGTCATGGCCTGCCTCCTTAAAAGAGGTCGAGGACGTCCACCTTGTTCGGGTCAGATCTCCTCGACGGAGCTGCCTGCTCGTGTATGCCGTAGTATTCGTCGATCATCGCGTAGACCTCGGCCGGCGGGATGAATACGCAGTTCTTGCCGCCTGTCCTTCTCTTTCGGGCCTCTGCCCAGACTTTGTCGTAGATGGCCTTGAGGCTCTTGTCCTCTGCCAGGATCTTCCTCGCCACGGTGTCGTTCGTGCAGATCTCTGTCAGATGCTCCTCAATACCAAAAGCCACGGGATCGTTGATCGCCATGGCCTCTTCTGTTATCTTCGCTATTGCTTTGTCTTTCATGTTTGGTCTCCTTGTAACTATGGTTTTAACTTGCTGGAGGCGCATCCGGGAGTCGAACCCGGAGCTGATCTGGCTGGCAAATGATCTGTGCTGCCGTTACACTATGCGCCATATGAAGATGCGGGTGCGGATTTGCACCGCACATGTCCGGAGCCCCTCTGCCGGACTTACGGGCTGTTGATACTATCTCATACTGTGCCTTGCCCGGTATTTTCGATTAGAGTCTACCTATTCCTCCACCGCATCATATTGAAGACGCAGGCGGGATTTGTATGTAGCTGTACAACTGATCAACTGCTTGAGTATGGCCGATTTCCCGGGTCGGTCATTTGAGGAACTTTCACCAATGGGCTCCCGCCTGCGGTCTTGCCTATTTAGTTTTCTTTGAATGTCTTCGGAGAGTATCGCTCGTATGTGGTGAACTTCTCTCCGCAGACCGGACACTTTCTTCTGCGGCGGACTACAGTGTGGTCCGCGTTCTCTCTCGAGTCGATCACTCCCGTCTGTGCCGTCCCGCATTTCGGACATCTGATTCGTGTTTGATCATTCATCGCCTTTTCCTCTTCATCGCCTGCTCGCGTCTTCGCCTTCTGTAGGCCTCTGTCGCTTTCACGACCTCTTCATGCTCTCTTTCGCGGATGCGCTTGATCGCTTCTTCGCGCTTCTGCTCCGGTGTCTTGAATTCGCATTTCCACAGACCGGACCAGCTGGTGTGATGCTCGCATTTGTAGCAGCATTCGTCGCAGACTCTTCTGCCTGTTTTCTTGCAGATTGGTCCCCAGTTTTTGCAGGTCTCGTTCGTGATCCCGCAGATGCTGCAGACATACAGTTCTATGACCTTCGCCATCGCTCCGCCTCCGGCAGTATCCACGCCTGGAGCTCCTCGCAGATGACCTGCAGGTCTTCCCACTGTGCTCTGTAGTATCCGTGCTTGTCGAGGATCATGACTCCGCCGTACTTGTCAATGATGTATGCGTTTCCGCTGAGACTGCTCTGATAGGTGAGCAGGTCTTCATTGCCGTCAGCCCTTAGCAGGATCGCGTCGGTGTTGATATCGAGCGGGTCCAGTATTGTTTTCCCTCCATTGCTCATGGTTAGCCTCCTATCACGTAGGCTCCGAGGAACATCATGTAGGTCATCGCTCCCCAGAAGACCCAGCAGAGCGCGTCTCCGATAGCTTCCTTGAACGCTTCTCTGATTTCTGCTTTCCTTTGCTGTCTCTTCCTCTCGATGAGGATCTGTCTGATCTGTTCGTCGCTCATGACTTTGCCTCCTCTGCATTCAGCGTTGCTGCCAGCTTCTCAGCCTCGGCTCTTGTCTCATACCATCCTCCGCGGGTTTCGCGGTTCCCGCTGTGGTCGACTTCGTTGATGTCCCTGATGCGGTATACGCCGTAGAACATCTTGCCGGCGATCGGATTGCTCGATACTCTCCATTCGCTATGCTCTTTGTGCTGTTTCATTCTTTTCCTCCTCCAGTTCGTAATATCTGACAGCGCAGTTTTTGCCGCCCGGCTGCCAGACTCCGATCAGACCTTTGTCTGCATACTCCCTGAGAGTGGTCTTGCTGATCTGCAGGTGCTTCGTCATCTGCTTCGCGGTCATCAATTTCTTCGCCATCTTGTAACCTCCGTTTGCTGATAGTGATTGATTGATACAGACCGTCAAGGTCTGTATCAGAATGTGCTGTCCGTAGGATAGCACGCAATCTTGCATTTTATGCAAGTTGCGCCTTAAAAAAAATACGTCCTATGTCCTGGCCATCAAGAGACAGCGCTCTGGCTATCTTCTCGATAACTGCGGATGATGGTCGTATCTCTCCATTGAGGATTCCGCCCACAGTATTGCGATTTACGCCTGACCTCTCTGAGAGCTCAACTGTGGTGTTAATCCCGGCATTTATCATAGCTTTCTTCAGCTCTGTTGTGTCTACTGTGTATGCCATGTCGTCCTCCTTCTTTCAACTTGCGTTTTACGCAAGACCATATTAACAGATGTGGAATTTTTGTGTCAAGCATTTTGTGAAAGTTTTTTTGCATTTTGCTCGTTTTTTCTTGCATTTAATGGAATATTGACATTATAATGACATCACAGGAGGTTGTAGCCATGAGTACGAGGATAAAAGAACTAAGGCAGGAGAAGCAGATGACGCTTCTCGAAGTCGCGAAAAGACTCGGTGTTTCCGAGAGCACTGTCCAGCGCTACGAGAGTGGTGCTATATCTAACTTGAAATATGAGACAATCATCAGCCTCTCGAGTTTGTTCGGTGTAGATCCTTGTTATCTCATGGGATGGGATGTATCTGCATCAGGGTCTTCGATATCTATAGAAGTGAGCAGTGAGGAACGTCGCCTCGTCGAGATGTATCGTTCTCTGAATATCGTCGGCAGACGTAAGGCGCTGGAGTCCGTCGAGGATCTCACGCAGATCGAGAAATATATAAAAATTTCAGATGGTGACCGTTCAGCGGTATGATAAATGGAAATGAAAAAGAGCTCTGGTCGGACCGCGAATCCGCCTTTGCTCTTCTCCGGATAGTTACAAGAAATCCCACAGATATTGTATCACATCCGGAGCCTGAATTCAATCATAGGGCTCTTTTATAGTGCCCGGAAAGGCGAAGGGATGGCTATCAGACAGTTAGGCAAAAACAAGTATCAACTGATCGTCGACTACTATGACGATGAAGGCAAGCGCAGGAAGCACACGAAGGTCGTGAGCTGTAAAGGAAAGAAGGCTGCGAAGGATCTCCTCGACGAGTTTGCTGACTCCTGGGCCGATGCGTTGCCGGAAGATACGACCGTCGGGCAGCTGCTCGAGGATTACATCGACAGCCGCGAAGTAAAAGGCATCAAAGCAAACACGATCCGCGGATACAAGAATATCCGCCGCAGAATGGATGAGAACGGGATCGGCAAAAAGGCTGCCAGGACCCTCACGACGTACCAGATCGAGCGCTACATCACACACATGATCAAAAACGAGGAGCTGAACCCAAAGACGGTCAAGAACAGGATCTCGCTCCTCAGCGCAGCATATGAGATGGCCATCAAGAGCAAGCTGCTCCGTGAAAACCCGTGTCGAGGAGTCGAGCTGCCGAAGCTCAAGGCTCCTGAGATCAGCATCCTCACCGATGATGAGGTCGACCTCTTCATGCAGAAGCTCGAGGAGCAGGATCTGGACGTACGAGTCATGTGTGAGCTTGCCCTTTTCTGCGGCCTCAGACGCGGTGAGATCCTCGGATTGACGTCAGAGGATATAGATGTCCATGCAAGCACAATTCGCGTCCGTACGGTCAGATATTGGATTGACGGGGCCATAGTCGTAGAGGAACCGAAGACGGAAAAATCGAAGGGCATTGTCGCCTGCCCGCGTTTCGTTATGAACGATATCGAGCGGCTGCAGGAAGAACATGCAAAGATGTCTGACTGTGAGTATCTCATCCAGTATGTAGGCGAGCCTATGAAACCGGACTACGCGAGCAACAAGGTCATCAAGTTCATCGACAGTCTTGATGTGTCTCACGTTACTCTGCACGGCCTCCGCCATACGTTCGCCTCGATGCTGAATGCCTCCGGAGATTATGACATCGCGGAAATCTCATCGGCGATGAGACACTCGAATATCACGACCACAATGAACGTATATGTCGATGTTTTTGCCGGCGCCTCTCACTCTTCGAAGAGGATTTCCGGTGCCTTCGATGCAAAATTCGGCAAAAATGGTGCACAAAATGGTGCATCTGCAAAATAAAAGAGCCCTGAGACGTTGATATCTCAAGGCTCCTGCTGGCGGAGAGAGAGGGATTTGAACCCCCGCGCCGGTACTAACGACCTACTGGTATTCGAAGCCAGACCCTTCAGCCACTTGGGTACCTCTCCACAGCGATAGTCATTCTATCACATATGGAAAGGCCAGTTCAAGAGGATTCATAGTTTCAGTGTTTCGGAACATAATCTGAGTCATCGATCACTGCTTTCTCCGCAGTGCTGTCTGGAGGATTGCCCGCAGTGCTGTCTGAAGGATTGCCCGCAGTGCTGTCAGAGGCATCTGTCTGTACTGAGAATTCAGCGCTGCCTGTCGCCAGTTCTTCAGCATGTGCCCAGCAGTCAAACTTTTCAGGCTTCTTCCAGTTCTTTATGATGATCGCTATCAGTAAAACTACGAGAACAATACTTGCGCCGATACTGCCCTCCACACCGAAATCGACATTATAGAAGAATCCGTTAGTCGCAGAGGCCGCCTCGAGTCTGAAGATCGAATACTCAGAAACGATCCCGCTGTTAGGCAGTCCGAAGATGATGTTCTGAGTATAGTTCCAGGCCGTGTGGAACCACATGGCAGCCCACAGGCTGTCGTAATAGTATACGATCACAGAGAAGACAACGCCAACCAGGAATATCTGGCTTCCTGCGACCGGAGTAAATCCCGGATTGGCCATGTGAAGCGACATGAAAACAGCGGAGTTCACGATGATCGCTACCAGCGGGCTTCGGTATCTTCTTCTGAGTTTCTGATACAGGTAGAATCTGTCCACGATCTCTTCGGCTCCCGACTGGATGAATATCGCGCCGAGGAACATAAGACTGACGAGAGGATTGAACCCGGCGTATGACAGCTTGATATGACCTCCCAGGGCCGACATCAGTATACAGAATCCATTGGTCAGGAATCCAAGCAGAAGACCTGCCAGTATGCCCTTAAGATTGTTGCCGCGCCTGTTCGGAAGGAAACTGCGGAGCATCGGTCTGTTTTTCCTGAATATGATCGTTACCAGCAGTATAGATATCCACATACCGAAGAACATCAGGTACTGATATAAGAATGCACCGATATTGTCACTCCCGAGATACGCGGATGCCTTTGCTGTAAAATCAATCATTCTGAGCACAGCGGCTGAGAAGAGCTGCCCAACAACCAACAGTACAACGGACAGGAATGCTGCGATGATAAACTGGTCTGTTACTGAACGGCACGGGCGGCATATTTTATCGAGTATTGCTTTCATAATAATTAATCTCCTTGATCACTTTAGCTGAGTGATTGCCCTTCATTCTCTCCCGGATATACAGGCTAATGCTTTCCGCGATATTTTTCTCTGAGTCTCTTTCTTGCTTCTTTTTTCTCTCTTCGGCTCTGTCCTGTACTCTCGGAGCTGATCTTCTTTTCAGTCTGTCTCTGCCGGCTATCCTGATTCGCCGGGCTGCCGCCTTGCTGTGATGGCGTGCTCGCCGCCGCAGCTCTGGCTATTGCTCTTTGCCGTCTCTTCCTGCGTCTGCTCTTATTGTATAGTCTGAGCAGCAGTATGAGAATAATCAGTATCAGAATAGCACCGATAATCATCTTGGTGGTCTTGTTTGAGATGTATATATATGACGGCAGCCAGCCGGTCTCTATATCTTCTGTCATTACCAGCTTCTGCTTGCCGATCAGCTTATCGCCTGCATATATATGAAATTCTCCGACTTCATCACCCTTCTTCAGAGGTGCCTCGAGTTTGTCATAGACTGCTTCGGTCGTTATCTCTTCAGCAGTATTGCCGGCAGGATACGCATAGGTTACCTTGTTCGTCGCCAGCTCTGTCTTAGTCTTCTCACCGTGCCGGACTCTGGCAGTCTCAACAGTGCTGCCCTCGGCAGGAACAGCAAATCCCGGAGTCACTTCATGAGAGAACTTCATCAGCGTCTTCACATCTTCCGTCCTGCCGTCTTTGGTATCCCCAAGAAGGACTATTACTGCGCTGAGCCCCTGCCTTTTGAATGAAACGACGATACCGCAGTCATCCTCGCTCCAGGTTCCCGTTTTGCCTCCGGTAAGCCCTTTCGGGTTTTCGGTGACTGCCAGCACGATATTCTCAAGTTCCCTTTCCGGCGACATATTGGTCTCAGGAATGGTATATGTCTCTGTTACAGAGATCTTCCGAAGTTCCTCGTTCTCCAGACATTTAGCTGTGATCAGAGCCAGGTCATGAGCAGTCGTGTAATGCTCTTCGTTCTTCCAGCCATTAGCATTGACAAAATGTGTATTCTCACATCCCCACTCTTTCACCGTCTCGTTCATGAGGTCAGCAAAAGCTGATTCGCTTCCCGAAACTGCTTCGCCGAGAGCATAGGCTGCGTCATTCCCCGATTCAAGCATCGCGCCGTACAGCAGGTCCCGGACAGTGATCTCCTCACCCGGTCTGAGGAGGATAGTCGTTCCGTTCTCATATGTCTGTGTCGCGTCTTCGGACACCGTCACAGTCTGATCCGGGTCCAGATTCTCAAGAGCGAGCCAGCATGTCAGGAGTTTTGTCGTGCTGTATGGCTCGACTACTCTGTCAGGATCCTTGGCATATACGAAATCTCCGAGATCCAGAGAATACAGCGCTGCCGCTTTCGCCTCAATTTCAGGTGCCTCTGCTTCCAGGTCTCCTATCGGGGTGACAAGCGTGCCGCTCTTGCACCTGACCGCCTCGTCTCCTTCAGCAAAAACCGCTGACACGCACAGAATGACAGCAAGAAGAACCGAGATCAGAATTCTGATCTTATGATGACATGATTTATAGTTTCCGTTTATTTTGTTCATGTGGTGTATACTGTACCGATCGCCGCGGCTCATTTTCATGCTACAGAACAAGTACTCTGACGGCCTTCGGAACGACCTCGATGCGGAGTGCTCCTGTCTCGAAGACCTCGCCGTCTCCTACGAATTTCATCTTAGGTCCGAGCATAGGCTCTATCAGTATATTCTTAGCCTGTGTGTATGAAGCGATATCCTCTATTCCCCTTATGGTGAAGAGTTTGCCTTGCTTGTACTTAGGGAAAAGCGCAACAAATCTGCGTCTCGGGATGTCTTTGACCGCGAGAAGCTCGATCAGACCGTCATAGAGATCCGCGTTAGGGCAGCTCTGCACGCCGCCTCCGCAGAATCCGCCGTTGGCCGCTGTTGCAAGAAGAAGCTTTCCTGTGTAGAAGTTCTTTCCGTCCGCTGTGATCCTGAGCTTCTGGCCTTTTTTGGCGGCAAGATTGAACCCTACTGCCATGATATATGAGCCGACTCCTGATACGAGAGGAAGCCGTTTGAGGTCATGAGCCAGAATCGCTGTGTTTCCGTCAAAACCTATGTTGATCCCGTTAGTGATCAACCTTGACTGCTCTTCTCCGTCTTCGATCCACGAGATCCTGATCAGGTCCATATTCGTGATCATTCCATCGAAATGATCCGGCAGTCTGCGGTATCTCTTGCCGCTGTCCGCCTTCCTGCCAAGCTGCCTGACCAGATCGTTTCCGCTCCCTACAGGTACAACAACCAGCACAGCATTGTCGTGTCCGTATATGCCGTTGGCGACTTCCTGCACAGTTCCGTCGCCTCCGCATGCGAAGATAACGATCTCTTCGCCCTTCATAGCCGACTCTTCAGCAAGCAGTCCGGCAAGATAAGTCGCGTCCTTTTCACATCTTGTATAGTAGAGTTTGATATCTCTGTTGGGATTGCCCTTGATCAAGTCTTCGATCTCTGCAACGATTCCGTCACCGTGTCTGCCCTTACCTGACGCAGGGTTAACTATGAACGCATATCTCATTCGTCTGTCTCCTTATCGTAAATCAGTCGTGGTCTTGCCCCCAGATAGTCAAGTGATACGAGCTGGTACTGAACACCTCTGCATTCACCTTTGATCCCTCTGCCGAAAGCAGCGCAGCCGTGCAGATGTCCGTATACGCATTTCCACACCTTGTATTCCTCAAGAAGCTGCGTGAACCCGGTCTCCCTTCCGGCGGGATCGCTCGGAGGATAGTGAAGGCACGCGATGATCCTCGCGTCAGGCGCTTTTGCTTTAGCGGCATCAAGTCCCAGTTTAAGCCTCTGCAGTTCTCTGGCGTAGATCTTCTCATCGTGCTCCGTATATTCGTCTGAGCCCGGATAAGGCCATCCTCTTGAAGCCGTTATGACCAGATCTGTGTTTTCAGGCCGGTAGCAGTCATTCTGCAGGAAAATGATATCTTCATACAGAGTATTCATGTATTTGATCCTGTTCCACCACAGATCATGGTTGCCCTTGGATATGATCTTGATACCCGGAAGAGAATGCAGCCAGTCAAAATCAGCGATGGCTTCATCAAGCCTGAGCCCCCAGGAGATATCCCCGGGGATGAGCACCAGGTCTCCCTCTGAGACGAGTTCTTCCCAGGACTCTCTGAGGCGTGCGGCATGGTTTTCCCATCCGTCGCCGAACTTATCCATCGGTTTGTCTATATTCTCACCGAATGAAAGATGCAGATCAGATATTGCGAAAATTTTCATATACTCATAGTCCCGTTTCTGTTAATTACCGCCCAGAGCGATCTGTTTTATCACATATCCAGCAAGTGTCAGCCCGGCAGATCCCGGAACATAACTTAATGTACCCAGTTCTCCGTCCCTCGGTACAGGTTTCTCCTCTGAGAAAACAACAGGCAGATGTTCTATTCCTCTGTCTCTGAGCCGCCTTCTCATCACTCGCGCAAGAGGGCAGACACTTGTAGCAGACAGATCCGCAGCCTTGAAATCCGTTCCGAATTTTCCGGCGGCTCCCATGGCTGAGATGAGATTGACCCCCAGCTCAGAAGCTCTGCAGATCAGTTCCGTCTTGGCGTCGACATCGTCGATCGCGTCTATCACCCAGTCATACTGCCTCAGATCAAGTTCGTCATCGACTGTATAGAATCTCGCAAGTGAAGTGACCTCTGTGTCAGGCGAGATATCCCTCGCGCGTTCTGCCATGACTTCAGCCTTATTTCTGCCGACAGTCGAAGTCAGCGCCACAAGCTGCCTGTTGAGGTTGCTCGGGACGACGACATCACCATCCATGAAAGTCAGATGTCCGATCCCTGCTCTTGCGCATGCTTCCGCCGCATATGAACCGACACCGCCGTTGCCGATGACGATAACACTGGCGGCCCTCAGTCTGGCAAGGCCTTCCTCACCG
Source organism: Mogibacterium sp. (assembly GCA_017431175.1). Classification (GTDB taxonomy): domain Bacteria; phylum Bacillota; class Clostridia; order Peptostreptococcales; family Anaerovoracaceae; genus Crickella. Next base: position 16,328 of record JAFRLN010000017.1, on the reverse strand, counting down.
ATCAGTTTCAAAGTTCTTGAGTATCTGTCGTCATTCATATCTTCGTCTGAGTTCTTCGAGGACCCTGTATATGTCCCCTCTTTCAAAACCTTTTCCGTCAAGTTTGCGCGCTATCTTAGCAGACAGTCTGTCGTCAAGCTGAAACTTCTCTGTTTCCTCCGCGTCTTCGTCCCGGTCGAAGAGATCATAGGAGATTTCTGCTCCGATCTCTTTGAGCGCTATCTCCAGAGCGTCTGCGTATTCGTCTACTTTATTAGTATAGAGAAAATCTTCTCGTGAGTATTTTACGGTCTCAGGATCGATGCCTTTCTCTGCCAGTTCTCTAGCCGCGCGCATCGAGCCGCGGTGCTTCTCTCTGTTATATTCATAGTATCTCAGGGCATACTGATAATCGTCGAGATATCTGAAACCTATCAGTTCCGACACAGTCTCATCAGTCTCCTCAGCAGAGTATCCCCTGCTGTGCAGGTAGTCTCTTACTTCCGAAACGGTACGCATGCGAGAGGACAGATACTTTGCCGCAGCTTCCATTGCAGATACCGGAGACTCTGATATATTATCCTTCTTACTCATTCCGCAGCCCTCTTTCATTATCCTCAAGGCACACAGCCGCGCACAGTTTCGGCGTGTCCGGTATGCTGATATCTGTTATCGCGTAGCCTGTGCCCCTGTACGTTACTCTATCCGCAAGAACGGAAGGCAGATCAGTTTCCGCTACGGACGTACCGGCCGCCTTGATAAGTGCTTCTCTTCTGGCCCATATCCTGAAGAAATCTTCCGGATCCCATTCTATATGCTCTGCGTCTTTACGCGCGTAGAATCTTCGCGCTATGCCGCTGCGGTCAGCCCTCCTGGGATACTGTATATCGAGTCCGCACCCGGAATCCGCGATCAGTACCGCCCAGGTATGATCGCTGTGGGATATCGAGAAAGGCGAAAACCCGGGGATAAACGGCTTCCCCTGGGCACCGGTCATAAGCATCTCCGTGAGTCCTTCCGCCATATATACATATTCCGCGCTGCTGTCTGTATCTCCGAGCTCTATGAATAACGTATCATCGCTGTCCTGCCCGATATCGAGATATGCCGCGATTGCTTCTGTGAGCAGCCTGTGACTTTCGCCCTTTTCATTCCTGTAATCGTGCGTATAGAAGATATACATAGCAGATCACTTGTTGAGCGCTTCAAGCGCCTTGTCAAGGATATCCTCGTCATCCGCCTCGATATCCGGCTCTATCCCATTACCCTGGACGTGGTTGCCCTTAGGAGTCAGGTACTCGCTTACAGTCAGCTTAGCTGCTGAGCCGTCACTGAATGATCTGGATACCTGAGTCACGCCTTTTCCGTATGTCTTTCTGCCGATCACGACCGCTGCTTTATTTTCCTTGAGCGCGGCGGTAAGTATCTCGGATGCACTTGCGGTATTCTCGTTAACCAGCACGACCATCTTCAGATCTGCTGAGCTTTCCTCTGAATTGTAGACCGTCTCTGATCCGCTCTTGGTAACGTCTGTCATGATCTTGCACGCAGGAAGGAGATAGTCTGCTATCTCTATGCAGACATCTGTAAGACCGCCTCCATTGTCTCTGAGATCGAGAATGAATTTGTCGCACCCTTTCTTCCTGAGTTCGCTGACAGCATCCTTGAACTCTTTATCTGTGCCTTCTCTGAAGAGACCGATCCTGATATATCCGACCTTCGGATCATCTTCGCTGACAGCATAACCGACCGAATCTATATTGATCTCTGCTCTCTTCATGGTGAAGTCAAGTTCTTTTCCGTCTCTGCTGATCGTCACGGTCACATCTGTTCCTGCCTCACCCGTTATTCTTGACACAGCGTCATCAAGACCAGATGGTTCTACACCGTCGACTCTGAGTATGATATCACCAGGCTCTATTCCTGCCTTGGCAGCTGTACCTGTCTTGTAGACCGTCCTTATAACGAGGTCTTCATCCTCCTGAGAGAGGCCTATGCCTATACCTACATATCCTCCGGTATAAGTCTTCTCGAATGCTTTGTATTCTTCCTCAGTAAAATACTCAGCATATGGGTCTCCCGTCGAACGGATTATTTCCTTGAGAACATCATCACTGATCGCCTCAGGCGTCTGCTGCGCCAGGGGGTCTTCTTCGATCATCTGCATGATCTTCGCGTACTTACCGTAGTTTTCGTCCAGGTCACTGTAATACTCCCAGTCCGCTCCGGTCATGAACCTTCCGAGGCCGAACCCGAATGTGAGTATGCTGATAAGCGCGATGCACGCTGCAAAACCGGCAATAAAAGCAACCAGGCCGATGCCCCTGCGCTTTTCACCGGAGCTGATCTCTTCCTTATGTTCATGTTCCGGACGTTCCGGTTCGCTGCTGACTGCGGCAGTCCCGGTATCCTGTTCTGCGGCAGTCCCGGTACTCTGCTCTGCGGCAGTCTCTGCATCCTTTTCTGTGATAGTCTCTGTATGCTGTTCTGTGATAATCTCTGTATTGTCTTCTGTCATCTGAGCGTCCCCGCCTCCAGCACGTATTTTGCTATTACCTGTACGCGCCGCTCGTCTCTCCAGTTGTTGATCTCCGCTGTACCTAAGATGTCCGCCCTGCCGCAGGCTGAGATCTTGTCGTATACCTCTCCCGCGTCACGGAACAGCAGGCATTCCACATCCGGACCGCCATCTGAAGAGATCATGAATTTTGCCATTTTATTCTCGCTGCGCAGGAATCTCCAGTCTGAGATCCTGGCATTTTTGATCGCGAAAACCGGTACTTCGTTGTCCTTGCCGCATGGTTCGAGCAGCGTGACCGCTTCCGCGAGTCCGAGCGTTACTTCTTCCGTCGTTACCTCTGCGTCATACCTGTAGTCAGCGTCAAAGAGGCTTTCATCCTGCTTCGCCATCTCAGCTATATCCGCATTCAGTTTCTCACGAAGCAGCTCGGCCTTGTCCGCAGCTATAGTGAACCCGCAGGCAGCGCTGTGTCCGCCGAAGCTGATAAAATCATCCCGGTACTTATCGAGCATACGGAACAGATCGACTGTCGGGATGGACCTGCCCGTTCCTTTGTAAATATCCTTGTTTCTGGAGATGACGACTACCGGACGGTTGATCCTCTCTCTGAGCTTGCCTGCCACTATCCCCAGCACACCTTCGTGTGAGTCGTTGATCTCAACGGTAATGAAATCACCTTTTTCGAGTTCTCCATCGATCAGGGACAGCCCTGTGTTGTACGCGTCATCCTGCAGACGTCGTCTCTCCAGATTAGCGTCGATCAGCAGTCTGCAGCACTCCTCTGCCTCTTCATCTGTCTCAGCAAGGAAAAGCCTGACACCGACAGCTGCGTCTCCGAGTCTGCCTGAAGCATTGATCTTAGGAGCAATACCAAAAGATATATCGCTGGACCGGATAGTACGGTAATCAAGTCCTGACATATCGATGAGTTTTCTCAGGCCGCGGTTCCTGCACCCGAGATGAATAGATCTGAGTCCGCATTTGACGATAGTCCTGTTTTCGCCCAGCATCGGCATGATATCTGCGATAGTGCCGATCGTAACCAATTCGAGCACTTCTGCCATCACCGGTTTCGGGACCGGCCTGACTCTGGAAACAGCAAGCGCCAGCTTGTAGGCGACACCTACTCCCGCGAGGCCCTTGAATGGATATCCGTCCTCAGAAAGTTTCGGATTGATGATCAGACCTTCCGCTCTCACATCAGATACATTGTGATGATCCGTAACAAGTGTCTCAATGCCAAGAGAATGCGCGTAAGCAGTCTCAGCGCCGGAAACAGATCCGCAGTCCACTGTTACGATGAACTCACCCCCGTCTTCTGCGATGCGGTCTATGGCTTCCCTGTGAAGTCCATACCCCTCGTCAAGTCTGGAAGGGATATAGTATGTGACATTATCGGTAAGCGATCCTATCACCTTCATCATCAGGGATGTTGATGTGATGCCGTCAACATCATAATCTCCGTATATGACGATCCGCCTGCCTTCATCTATTGCACGCAGAAGAAGACCCACCCCCACCACCAGAGTGGTAAGGAGAAATGGATCATACGCCAGTCTCGGTCTGAGTGAGAAGAATTCTTCAAACTGTTCTTCTGTTATGCCTCTTGACCTGATAATTTTAAGAATGATATCCGGTATCTCCGGATATCCGGATCCGGAGTTCAGCTCCCGCATGTGCAGGACCCCCTTATTTTCTTTTCAGGTAAAATAATACTACATAATCTCCGAAATATCGAAGACTATGCAGTATTTTTTCTAAAAAACTATATTCAGTTTCTGTGCCGGTCAGTACAACCCGAGCGGATTGGTCATTGTTCCGTCCTTGAAAACTGTGAAGTGCAGATGCGGTCCGGTTGAGTTGCCTGTACTGCCGATATAACCTACGACCTGCCCTTTCTTGACAAACTGTCCTTCGCTGCAGTTATATCCGCTGAGGTGTCCGTACAGTACACTGTATCCGCCACCGAGAGCGATCTGTACGCAGTTCCCGTAGCCGCCGTACCATGAAGCTCTGGTAACTACTCCGTCGGAGATAGCGTATACAGGGGATCCGTATGTTCCGCTGTTCAGAACGAGGTCAACTCCGTTGTGGAATTCTCTCCCGTGGAACGGGCAGATTCTCCAGCCGTAATTGGATGTAATCATCCAGCCCTGCTGGGTCGGCCACGCGTATTCGCCCGGCGTGTACTCTACAGTACCGCCCATCTCAACGATCATCGCTTCTGCTTCGGCCTGCTTCGCGAACGCCTCAGCTGCGAGTGCTTCACCCTGCGCCTCGAGTTCGTCTTCCATGGCCTTATACTTATCGGCTTCTTCCTGGAATTTTGCCTTGAGTGCTTCAGTTTCTGCTTCCTCTCCCTCAAGATCGATCTCTCTCTGCTGGAGATAAGCTTCCTGATCTTCAAGCTCCTGCTTCATCTGCTTCAGCTCTTCATAGTCTTTCTGCAGCTTCTTGAGGAGTTCCTGATCGCTTTCGAGGATCTTGTGTACCATTCCCACGTTGGACAGCAGATCCTCAACGCTCTCCGAGTTCAGGACGACATCTATCATGCCGGCTGTTCCCGACTTATACATAGCAGTAAGGCGGTTGTTGAGAGCATTATTCTGCTCTTCTATCTCAGCCTCTTTCTTCTCCATTTTGGCCTTAGTCTCTTCTATGCGCACGAGAGTTGCCTGGATATCTGCCTTGGTCTGCTCCACCTGACCCTGGAGTGAGGTCAGTTTCTCCTCTGCCTCCTCAATGTTGGCAGTAGCTTCTGCAGCTTTTTTACCGGCTTCCTTGGCTTCTTCTTTCTTGGCTTCCGCGGCAGCCTTGGCTTCTTCCGCTTCTTTCATGGCCTGCTCTTTTTCTTCCGGGCTCACCGCGTATACATCAGATGTGACGCTTCTGAAAGAGCTGTACCAGGAGCCGGCGCACATAGCAACTGTAAGAATGAGAACGATCAGTATTCTTTTTCCGGTGATTCTTCTGGTCATATGCTGGTGTTCTTCTGTTTTCCTTATCTGTCTGATCCCCTATCTGTCAAGGAATCTTCTGATCGATATGATACTTCCGCATGTTCCGACGCTGATGCCGATGCACAGGAAGATGATCATGAGGTTATTGCTCAGATACTGAGCTGATATCATGTCTGTCGACAGTATCCTGGAAATATCACTTCCGACGAGCTTGACAATATTCTGATATATTACGTAAGTAAGAACTGTTGCCAGGACGGAGGAAAAGACTCCGACTAATATGCCGCCCCAGATGAAAGGCGCTCTTACGAACCAGTCCGTCGCTCCGAGATACTTCATGATGCTGATTTCTTTCTCTCTGTTGAACACGGTGAGCTTGATCGTATTGGATACAATTATGATCGAAACGATCACAAGGAATGCCATAGTGGTAACAGAGCCAACCTCTACGAATCTCGAAATCTTAGCTAATTTTTCTATCGTATCCTGATAGTAGACTACATCATCTACGCCCTTGATCTCCGGTGCTGTAGCGGCGACGATATTGGCCGCGTTCTTGTCGTTGACATATACATTGTAAGAATCCGGGAGAGGGTTCTCCGGGAGATTCTCCAGGAGATAACCGTTATCCCCCCACCTTGTCTTAAGTGTCTCAAGCGCCTCGTCCTTTGAGACGTAAGTGACATGGTCCACACCGTCAATCGCTTCGATGCTGGTGCCTACAGCCTGGGTGACTTCTTTGGTATTGCCCTCGGATAGATATATCTGGATGACGTTGTAATCCTTCTCTATCGTCGCGGTAAAAAGACTGATATTGATGAACGTAACGAAGAACAGCCCCAGTATAAGCATCATCGCCGTGATCGCCATCGTCGAGGTAAAATACATACCCTTGTTGCGGTTCATCTGAGAGAAAGACTGTCTGAGGTTATATCCGAATCTACTCATATACGTCCTCCCCTCCGTCCAGATAAGCGCTGATCATATCGTCACCCGCAGGATCCGGCGAAACAGATGTCAGTGTCTTATGTACCATGGATTCATCTGCGTCTGGATCAAGGTATATCGTGCGCATACGCTCTGCGGTCTCTTCGGCTTTCTTCTCACCGAATGCCGCGAGTCCCGGAGCGAGGTCGGAGACCGTCGCAGGTCCTCCGTGTATCTCCGGTACGTAGCCGGCGTCGCCCTTCTTTCTGAATCCGTAGCTTCCTTCCTCGTCACGGACGATCCTGCCGTGTTCGATAGCGACTACTCTCTTATTCATCTTGTTAACGATATCTCTGGCGTGAGTTACCATCAGCACGGTGGTACCTCTGACATTGATCTGCTCGAGAAGCTCCATGATCTCCATTGCTGTGATCGGGTCAAGGTTTCCTGTCGGCTCATCGCAAATCAGAACTCTCGGCTTATTGACCAGAGCTCTCGCGATACCTACTCTCTGCTGCTCACCGGCAGAAAGCTCATCAGGATAACGCTTTGCTTTATCTTTGACGCCTACCAGATCGAGTACATAAGGAACTCTCTCTCTGATCTCCCTTTTGCTCTTATGCAGGACTTCCATACCGAAAGCGACATTTTCATATACCGTCTTCTTCTCCAGAAGTCTGAAATCCTGAAAGACCATGCCGACTTTCTGCCTGATTGCAGGGATCTCTCTTCTTCCTACATGTGTGATATCGTGACCGGCAAGCAGGATCTTACCCTTGTCAGGCTCTATTTCCTTGAGGATCAGCCTGATGAATGTAGTCTTTCCCGCGCCGCTCGGACCTACCAGAAACACAAAATCGCCCCTGTTGATGTGAACAGTTGCGTCGATAAGTCCTACGTTCTCTCCGTATTTCTTTGTTACGTTATTGAATACTATCATTTGAAAGCTTTCTCGCTCCTGTCAGATCAGAGAACATACATGTCTCCGATCATAGTGTAAAGTGAACTTGACATTCCACATTATACATATATGCGGCAGCCAATACTATAAACATTAAAGAACATTAATGAACATTCAGAAACGCCGAAAAGCAGGAAAAACAAGGCAGACAAAAGGACCCGGCCTGTGCCGGGTCCTTTCGTCTGCCACCTTTTCAGTCTATACAAGTACCTTGGAGAGGAAGTCCTTGGTCCTGTCCATCTGAGGATTGCTGAGGACCTCTTCAGGAGTGCCCTGTTCTACGATGTAGCCGCCGTCCATGAAAATGACCTTGTCAGCTACCTCCTTAGCGAATCCCATCTCGTGGGTAACTACCACCATGGTCATTCCTTCTCTGGCGAGTGTCTTCATTACATCGAGAACTTCACCGACCATCTCTGGGTCGAGAGCACTGGTAGGCTCATCGAATAGCATTACCTCAGGGTCCATAGCAAGGGCTCTTGCTATCGCGACTCTCTGCTGCTGTCCGCCGGAAAGATTTCTCGGGAACTGGTCCGCCTTGTCCGCAAGCCCTACTCTGGCAAGAAGATCCAGGGCTTTTTTCTCAGCGTCAGCCTTATTCTCTTTCTTGACATTGATCGGTCCGCAAGTCAGATTGTCGAGAACTGACATGTGAGGGAAGAGATTGAACTGCTGGAACACCATGCCCATCTTGGTTCTGATCCTGTCAAGGTTCTTCTCCGTGATCAGCTCGCCGTCAATGTAGATCTCTCCGCCGGTCGGCTCTTCAAGCCTGTTGATGCAGCGAAGCATAGTGGATTTGCCGGAGCCGGAAGGTCCGACGATGCACAGCACTTCTCCTTCGTCTACATTCTGGTCGATGCCCTTGAGTACTTCGAGATCGCCAAAACTCTTGACGAGACCTTTTACTTCTATCATGCTCATGCAGCTGCCTCCTTTCTCGCTCTCTTGCGTTCATAGCCGTTGATGGCTTTGGACAGAGGGATGGTAAGCAGCATATACGCAAGCGCAACACCGATGTATGCCGGGAATGTCTCAAAGGAAGAAGCATTCCACAGCTGACCGCGGCGCAGTATCTCGACTACCCCTACATAACCAAGGACTGATGTCTCCTTGATGAGTGTTACGAACTCGTTCGCGAATGCCGGAAGGATAATGCGAATAGCCTGCGGGATGATGATAAGTCTCATAGCCATGCCGCGGCTCATTCCAAGAGATCTGGCAGCCTCCATCTGGCCCTTGTCAACTGCCTGTATTCCGGATCTGATTACCTCAGACAGATATGCCGCTGAGTTGAGTCCGCATACGATCACCGCCGGTATTACCAGATTCGCCCATTTGAAATCTGATCCCATCGACTGCAGAAGCTGTGGCACACCATAGGCCATGATCAGCGCCTGTACCAGCATCGGGGTTCCTCTTACAACGTCAACATATAGTTTTGCGATCACCCGCAGGACCTTGCTTCTTGTCTGAGAACGCAAGGCAAGGAGCAGACCTAAGGCTGCTCCCAGTACGATTGCCACAATACTTACCCATACTGTGGTCGGTATACCCTTGCAAGCAATCAGGAATCCTTTAAGATATACTCCCATAGAATCGTTTCCCTTTCGCTTATATTATTATAGATCTCACGATCTAAGACTGGCTTTTATGAGAACCACTTATCAACGAGCTCATCATATGTGCCGTTCTCTTTCATGTTGGCAAGTCCTGCGTTGAGCTTATCGAGGAGCTCTTTGTTGCCTTTCTGTACAGCATAAGCGAACTCTTCGTGATCACCGAACGGCTCGCCGACGAACTTAGCGATATCGCTGTGAGCGTTGAGGTAAGCCTCTCCTACCGGCTTGTCGACTACTACGCCCTGAACGTCGCCGTTCTGGAGCTGCATATAGCTGTCTGTCCACTGGTTGAGAACTACGCCCTGCGCGATCTTTCCTTCATCAGCGAGTTTCTGTACATAGTCTCCGCCTGTTGTTCCGATCTGGCTCGCGAGCTTCATGTCAGGTGTAACAGCATCGATACCTGTCAGTGTGCTGTCAGACTTGACGAGAAGCATCAGATCACTCTCAAAATATGTATCTCCGAAATCCGCCTTCTCAGCACGGTCTCCGGCGAGTTTGTTCATTCCTGCTGCGATGATATCTCCCTGATCCGATTCGAGAGCCGGGATAAGTGAATCGAATTCCATATTGATGAACTCGATCTTGAGGCCCTGGTCCTCAGCGATAGCGTTCATCATATCAACATCAAATCCCTTGATCTCATCATCGCCGTCCTCTGTGAACTCGAACGGTGCGAAAGTAGCTTCTGTTACGACTCTGAGGGTTGCTTCCTCATCTCCGCCGTCACTGCTGCCGCCGCCGCATGCGCTGAGTGCAAAAGCCAGCACCATTGAGAATGCTAATAATAATACAAATGCTTTCTTCTTCATTTTGATCTCTCCTATTTTTCCAGTCTTAGATAGGTCGTTTGTTTCGACATGCATGATAATAACAGTTTATGAATATTTATGCAACAAATAAGAAGCGAATTATTTTCGTCTTTTTGAACTTTTATTTATACAAGTATCTTTCCCCGCAGCCCGCGCGGGCATTAAAAAAAGCTCAGGCGGGTACGGCCTGAGCTTTCAAGTGTATTGAAAATTTGTCTGTTATTCACCGTCGGCATGATCACACGGCTGTCTGTCAGATATTCAGGAACAATCCGGCCATTATGAAGTATGTGCACAGTGATATCATATCGGTGATGGACGCCATCATAGGTCCTGCCATAAGAGCAGGGTCGATACCGATGCGTTTTGCGATCATAGGCAGCATCGATCCAATAAGCTTGGCGATGATGACAATGAGTATCATAGATACGCATACCGTTATCGCGACCATCGGCGGATTGTGATCAAGATACACGATCCTGAAGTAGTTGAGGATACTGAGACAGATACCTACGATCACTCCGACTCTGATCTCTTTCCACATTACCTTGATGAAATCGCGCAGTTCGATCTCACCGGTCGCCATACCACGGATAATAAGGGTCGATGACTGTGAACCAGAGTTACCGCCGGTTCCCATCAGCATAGGCATATAGATTACAAGCTCAATGACAGCTGACATAGCGTCTTCGAAGCTCCTCAGTATGCCGCCTGTTATGAAATATGAGCACATCAGCAGGAAAAGCCACGGCAGTCTTGCCCTGACATGCTGGAATACTGACTGGTCGAGATATTCTCTGTCGGTGGTGTCGATGACTCCGCCCATACGCTCGATATCCTCGGTCGCCTCCTCTTCGATGACGTCGAGTACGTCGTCGACGGTAACGATACCGACAAGTCTGAATTCATTATCTACTACAGGTATAGCCAGATAACCGTAGCGGATGAAGAGATCAGCTACTTCCTCCTGGTCATCATCCACATGGGCCACGACAGGGTCATCAACCATGATGTCGGAGACAAGCATAGTATCAGGCGAAATGACCAGCGTCTTGAGAGATACGACTCCGATCAGTTTGCGGCCTGTATCCAGAACGTAACAAGTATATATCGTCTCAGAATCAAGTCCCACTTCCTTGATGTGATCCAGAGCCTCTCTCACAGTCATGTTCTTCCTGAGATTGATGTACTCCGGGGTCATCAGTGAGCCGGCAGTATCTTCCTTATATTTGAGGAATGTATTGATCAGTTTGCGCTCACTCTTAGGTGTCTGCTCAAGAATCTTATCTACGATATTCGAAGGCAGCTCTTCAAGTACGTCGATCATATCATCGAAGTCGAGTTCATCGAGGATGTACTTGAGCTCGGGATCGGTGATGATATTGATGATGTCGAGCCTGTCATCGGTGCTGAGCTCTGCGAAGACATCGACACTTATGTCTTTTGGAAGAGACCTGAACAGTACGACCATCCGCTGCAAGTCAAACTCACGCCGTATATCAACAAGCATCTCCGCGATTTCGACTACGTCATGTTTCAGGAGCTCATCTCTGCATTTGAAGTACTTCTTCTCTTCAAGCAGTTCGAATATCTTCTTGAGCGACTCGTCATAAGCCTGCTCCATATCGATCACGATATTGTTATTCTCCATGGGCCTCTTCCTCCTTTCTGTATAATACTCTTGCAGTTGATCTGCTGCCCCGGGATCAGTTCCCGAGCATCTCTATTATCTCTTCTTCAGTTATTATAGCGACACCGAGTTCGCGCGCGGCTCTGTTTTTGGATGAACCCGATCCGGGATCATTGGTAATGAGGTAGTCCGTCTTAGACGATACAGAACCTGCGACCTTACCGCCCTCTGCCTCGATCTCCGCCTTAAGTTCCTTCCGGCTCGCATAATGGTTAAGGCTGCCGGTAATGACGAACGTCTTGCCTTCAAGTCCGGACCCTGCGGCTTCGTAGCTCTCGTCAAGTTCGAGAACAGTGAGCAGGTCAGCTATGACGGCCTTGTTGTTCTCATCGTCAAAGAACCTGACATAATCACCGGCCATCACGGTTCCGACTCCGTCGATAGCCGTCAGGTCATCCTCTCTGAGAGACTCGATCCCGCTCCACTTATTGAAGCATGCCCTTGCTATCGAGTTGGAATTGGCAACGCCTATTCCCGGAACACCGAGACTGTAGAGGAGCCTTGCCGGTGTGGTATGTGAAGCTTTCTCCGCGGAGGCTATAAGGTTGTCATAAGACTTCCTGCCAAACCCTTCCATCGCTACGATGTCTTCCTCATGATCCCGCAGCCTGAAGAGATCAGCGAAAGATTTTATCGCTCCTATACCGATCAGCTTGAGCAGACCGGCTTCCGAGAGTCCCTCTATATTGATCGCGTCCCGCGATACAAAATGCGAGAATTTCTTGACATGCTTTGCTATGCAGTCAGGATTGGCGCAGATCAGGGTTCTGGTTCCCTGATCATCAACGATCCTTGTAGGCCCTCCGCAGACCGGGCAGGAATCCGGGATCTCCATATTACCGCTTCTGGTAATATTGCCTGCGATCTGCGGGATGATCATATTGGCCTTGTATACTCTGACAGTATCCCCTATTCCGAGTTCAAGGTCCTCCATGATGCTTATATTATGTACAGACGCGCGTGAAACGGTCGTTCCTTCAAGCTCCACAGGATCGAACACCGCGACAGGATTGAGGAGGCCGGTACGCGACGGACTCCATTCGATATGCCTCAGAACAGTCTCCGCCTGCTGGTCTCGCCACTTGAAAGCTATTGAATGCCTCGGGAACTTAGCTGTGCTGCCAAGCGTTCCGGCATAGACGAGATCCTCATAAGACAGCACCAGTCCGTCTGACGGGATATCGAAGTCCGGAATCTGAGCCTCATAGTCATCAACAGCACTGATCAGATTGTCAGCATTCACCCTGACATAAGGCACTACATCGAACCCCTGATCCCTCATCCATTCCATGCGCCTCGTAAGGCTCCTTGCAAGCTCAGGATCCGCAGCATCTTCACTGCCGGGCACTGCCGCTACCGATGTAAGTGTAAAAGCATAGAAATAAACGCTTCTTGATGCTGTAACCGCGGGATCAAGCTGCCTTATGCTGCCGCTGCACAGATTGCGCGGATTCTTGTATTTTGCGTTCGCGTCATCGATAGCTTCGTTGATCCTGTTGAAGTCTGAATATTTAATGACTGCCTCGCCCCTGATGACAGCACTGCCCTTGAAGCTGATCACTTTAGGCACATTGCGGCAGGCCAGGGCGTTGGCCGTGATCAGCTCGCCCTGGGACCCGTTGCCGCGGGTCACCGCTCTTGCGAGCCTGCCGCCCTCATAAGTCAGGACGACAGTCAGACCATCGAGCTTCCATGACAGCAATCCCTCATGATCTCCCAGCCAGGCGCGAAGCTCGTCCCTGTCCTTGGTTTTGTTGAGTGAGAGCATTCTGGTCTCATGTGTGACCTTCGGAAGAGATGTCTGCGTCTCAAATCCGACGTTGACAGACGGACTGTCGTCTCTGACATATCCTGTCTCATCCTCCAGCGCCAGCAGCTCATCGTACATCTCATCGTATTCATAGTTGGTCATGATCTCTGCGGCTTCATCATAGTAAGCCCTGGATGCCTCGTTAAGCACCTCCACCAGATGATCTATTCTTGCCCTCTTATCTTCGGATCCGTTCAGACCGTTCATTATTTACTCCCCGATCCCTGTCAGTTTACTTTTTCCATTTTGACGAATCCCTTGCCGAGCTTCTTCTGTCCTACGCTGTCGAAAATGACAGTCATAGTCTTCTCATCCTGTTCGATCAGCATTCCTTCACCGAACTTCGGATGTTTCAGGATGTCACCGATCTCAAATTCGTCCGTGATCATTTCTTTGTTATGTGTGGCTTTTCTCGCGGCGCTGAGTCCGTCGGTCGGTCTTCTGCCGATACCGCTTCCGAACGGTTTCGGCCGAGGCTCACCGGCATATCCGTCTGCAGTGCCGAGACTCCGTCCGCTGAAAATGTAATCACCGAGCATGCCTCCCTGTCCGCGCAGTCCGTCTTCATTCTTCAGCTTGTCCTTGACAGTCTTGTCGCCGTCAAGGCAGTCTTTGTCCATTTCATCAAGAAAAACCGATTCCGTCTGCCAGTCAGTTCTTCCGTACATCGTACGCATCTGAGCGCCAGTGAGATAAAGCTTCTTCATGGCTCTGGTGATACCGACATAGCAGAGTCTGCGTTCTTCTTCCATTTTGGCTGTCTCGTCAAAAGCAGAAACACCCGGGAACATGCCGTTTTCCATACCCGGTATGAATACCACAGGGAATTCAAGACCTTTAGCGGAATGCAGGGTCATCATCACCACAGCGTCTTCATCTTCATCATGATTGTCGATATCTGACATAAGGGTGATCTGTTCGAGGAATGACCCGAGCATCGTCGGCTCATCAGCCGGCAGGCCCTCGCCCTTGAGAGCCATTCTCTCTGCCCGCATCTCCTCCTGCATGGCAGCGACACTGCCGTCTCTGAGACCTTTCTCAAACTCGGCTATGACGGATTTGAATTCCATGATATTCTCGATCCTTCCGTCAGCCTCGACTGTATTGGCTGTTTCGAGAGCCTTAAGATAGCCGGATCTGTTCAGGATATTGTCATAGATATCGGTTATCGTCAGGTTGTCCTGTTCAGCCCTGATGTCCTGTATCATCCGGGTGAGTTCCGTTACGGCAGCTCTGCTTTTATTGCTCAGTGAGGCTTTCAGCTGGTCTTCTGTCAGTGCCTCGAAGATGCTGATCCCGTATGAACCGGCATACGACTCTATAGCAGCCATCGTCTTGGCGCCTATACCGCGCTTTGGTTCGTTGATGATCCTCTGCATGCTCACGTTGTCGCCCGGATTCTCGATCAGGCGCAGGTAAGCCATTACGTCTTTGATCTCCTTGCGGTCATAGTATCTGAGTCCCGCCAGCACTCTGTATGGAATCCCTCGAAAACTGAATTTCTCCTCGAAGCTTCTGGACTGCGCGTTCTTGCGGTAGAGTATCGCAATGTCGCGGTAGCTGTACCCCTGCGTCCTGAGATTCTCTATCTCCGCACCGATCCAGTATGCTTCCTGCTTCTCATCTTCAAGTCTTCGGTAGGTGATCTTCTCCCCGTCTTCTCTGTCCGTCCACAGAGCCTTGCTCTTGCGGCTCTTGTTGTTGCGGATCACTGAATTCGCCAGCTTCAGGATATTGCCGTCAGACCTGTAATTCTGTTCGAGTCTGACTGTAAACACGTTACTGAAATCATTCTCAAAATCAAGGATATTGCGGATATCCGCTCCTCTCCACTGATATATGCACTGATCGTCATCACCGACAACGCAGAGATTCCCATGACCTGAAGCAAGCATGCTGATCATTTTGTACTGCAGGTAATTGGTGTCCTGATATTCGTCCACCATGATATACCTGAATCTGTCAGAGTAGTATCTCAGTACATCCGGCTCCTGCTCCAGCAGTCTTACGCCGTTCCACAGAAGGTCGTCAAAGTCCATTGCGTTCGCGGCCATAAGCTCCTGCTGATACCTGCTGTACACCTCATATATCATTTTGTCCTGAGGCATTCCGCGGGAAGCGTTCAGATAGTCATCCGGTGTTTCTTCCTGCTCCTTGCACTTGCTGATGACAGCAATGAGCAAAGATACAGGTGTGATCTTCTCATCCACACCAAGGTCCTTGCAGATCCTTTTGATCAGCGCTTTTTTGTCTGTCTCGTCATATACGGTAAAACCCGCTCTGTAACCGAGGGCTTCTCCCGAATACCTCAGCATACGAAGCGACATAGCGTGGAAAGTCATGATCCACATACCGTAAATATCACCGACCAGATCAGCGACGCGGCTCCTCATCTCATTAGCCGCCTTATTCGTGAAAGTCACTGCGAGTATACTGCGGGGATCCACGCCCTGACGTATCATGTACGCCATACGGTGAGTCATAGTCGCGGTCTTCCCCGACCCGGCGCCTGCAAGAATGAGGACCGGACCATCTATATGATCCACAGCTCTGCGCTGCTCACTATTCAATTCCATATTCTTTTTATCATTGCCCATAGATAGTTAATTTTATCATAATTCGCCTTTCCTGACTCATGTATTCTTGCATTAAAAAAAGATGAACAGCTATGATCCGGAGCCGTTTTCAGTTCTGTTATCCGGACTCTTCCCCATATGCGGCGAAACCGTTCCGGTCAGGAAAATTGTACGAATTAAATACCAAATAAAAGGCATCGTCAGTCTGTTAATATGTTGACTTTTGCTGATCAAGTGTTATTATTTTTATGTAGGCGCTTAACGTGCCGGTAATTCTATTTTTATCATTTACATAAGGAGAGTGATACCAATGGCAAATTATGTAGAAAGAGTCATCGAGCAGTGCAAGAAGAACAATCCTGGCGAAGTTGAATTCCACCAGACTGTAGAAGAAGTACTTTCTTCTCTTAAACCAGTTGTTGAGAAGCACCCAGAGTATGAAGCTACTGCACTTCTTGAGAGACTCGTTG